>NZ_JBIFGB010000010.1:0-51145 GCF_043558145.1 Sulfitobacter sp. 1A10359
GGGAAGTGTGTTCACATGGGTCAATTCTCAGTGACAATTTATGGGGCTACCGGGTCAGTTCTCAGTGACAATCAACAACCAAGAGCGAAGCGATACTCTCGCCAAACAACAAGCGCTATTTGACACCTCATTTGAGGCTTTTAAGAAATCGGCTGGAAGCGCCAAAAAAGACATTCACGCAAAGCAGGAAGCTATTCGAAAGTTGCATGATTTGGTGACTGATGAAACGGTCACGGGTGGATACCATAAGAGCGCAAAGGATGAAGGAAGGGCTGCAAACTTTTGGCGGATTACTTCCATCGGGTGCCTTGTGATTACGGCAGTATGGCTCGGGATCAAGATTAAGTCTGGGTTTGTCCCTTTAGCGGATGGTGGGGTGAATTGGCCCGACGTAATTTCTGCGTCTTCGCTCACAGCCATCTTTCTCTATGCAGCGGGATATACGTCCCGCCAATCGAAAATGCACCGCGACAACGAAACGTTGCTTCGGTCTTACGCACTTGAAACGCAAGCCTTGGACCCGTTCATTGCAAGCTTGGCTTCAAAGGAACAGCAGGCGATCAAAGCAGAACTGGTGCGGCGCATGTTTGGACAACAGAATGCGAAGGGCACTGTAGAGCCAACAAAGTTGGACGATGGGACAGTAAAGACATTAGTGGATAAAGTTTCGGATACCGTCAGTGATGTAGTGGGTAAGGTCGTCGATAAAGGATGATTTATGTGGGTGTAGGTTACCTACACCCTTCAACTTTCTTAGGAACAACCCTCTAACCCAAAAGGGGGTTTGAAGAATTTTTCAAAGATCGCCCGCTGGAACGCAAAGGCCGCGTCATGCACATTGCTGACAGTTGTGCGGCTTGCATTATTGGCCGATGAGGGCTCTAACCGGAACTACGCCGCGCATGGGACGGACGGCAGTATTCAGTTCAAGCGAAGCGGCTCCGTCACAAATGCGGCGGAGCCAACTATTATCAACATTTACAGCATGAGCTGGCCCCCGGCCGACGGGGGTTTCGACTGAAGTTTCAATCAAAAAATAAACCCGCCCACGCATTTGAAAGGCGGTGGCGGGTTTATAGTGGTCACAGTTGCAATCTAAGCTGGTCGAGTTGCAAACTGTTGTTGGTTTTCACAACACACACTTCATAAGGCGCATTTAATCACCCACACTTACTATGCCCGCAGCTCCCGCAGGTCATGCAGCCCTCGACCATCCGCATGTCGAACTGACCGCAAGACGGGCAGGATTTGCCGCGCGGGGCGTCGAGGCCGACGACCTTCGCCTGCGGGTCGGTCTTCAGCCCCATGCCCTCGCCCGCGATGAAGCCGGTGGCGATCATGTGGCGCTCGATCACGCCGCCGATGGCCGCGAGGATCGAGGGGATGTATTTACCCTGCATCCAAGCCCCGCCGCGCGGGTCGAAGACGGCTTTCAGTTCTTCCACCACGAAGGACACGTCACCGCCACGGCGGAACACGGCCGAGACCATGCGGGTCAGCGCCACGGTCCAGGCGAAATGCTCCATGTTCTTGGAGTTGATGAAGACCTCGAAGGGGCGACGATGGCCGTTCAGCACGATGTCGTTGATGGTGATGTAGAGCGCGTGCTCGCTATCCGGCCATTTGACCTTATAGGTGTTGCCCTCCAACTCGGCGGGGCGGTCCAGCGGGTCGGACATATAGACGATCTCGCCGCCTTCGCTGACCTGATCGGGGCTGTCGGCGGGGGCCTTGTCGCTCTTCTCGGAAGAGACGCTCAGAACCGAACCGGTCACATCGTTGGGGCGATAGGTGGTGCAGCCTTTGCAGCCCGTGTCCCACGCCTGCATGTAGACGTCCTTAAAGGCATCAAAGGAGATGTCCTCGGGGCAGTTGATGGTCTTGGAGATCGAACTGTCGATCCATTTCTGCGCCGCAGCCTGCATCTTGACGTGATCGGCGGGCGGCAGGGTCTGGGCGTTGACGAAATAGTCGGGCAGCGGTGCATCGCCCTTCAGCTCGCGCCACATCTGCACGGCGTAGTCGACGACCTCTTCCTCGGTCCGGCTGCCGTCTTTTTGCAGCACCTTGCGGGTGTAGGCATAGGCAAAGACCGGCTCGATCCCCGAGGACACGTTGCCCGCGTAGAGGCTGATCGTCCCGGTCGGCGCGATGGAGGTCAAAAGCGCGTTGCGGATACCGTGTTCGCGGATCGCTTCGCGCACGTCATCGTCCATCTGCTGCATGGTGCCGGAGGCGAGGAATTTCTCAGCATCGAACAGCGGGAAGGCCCCCTTCTCTTTCGCCAGGTCCACGCTCGCCAGATAGGAGGCGCGGGCGATGGCTTTGAGCCATGCCTCGGTCTGCGCCGCCGCCTCGTCAGAGCCGTAGCGCAAGCCGACCATCAACAGCGCATCGGCAAGGCCGGTGACGCCCAGACCGATGCGGCGCTTGTTCTGCGCCTCGGCAGCCTGCTCGGGCAGCGGGAAGTTCGACACGTCGACCACGTTGTCCATCATGCGAACGGCGGTGGCGACCAACTCGCTCATCGCGTCTTGGTCGAGATGGGCGTCGTCCGCGAAAGGCTGGGCGACCAGACGGGCAAGGTTGATCGAGCCCAGAAGGCAGGCGCCATAGGGCGGCAGGGGCTGCTCGCCACAGGGGTTGGTGGCGGCGATGGTCTCGCAATAGTTCAGGTTGTTCGCGGCGTTGATGCGGTCGATGAAGATCACGCCCGGCTCGGCGTAATCATAGGTCGCCTGCATGATCTTGTTCCACAGATCGCGCGCCTGCACGGTTTTATAGACCTTGTCGCCAAAGACGAGGTCCCAAGACCCGTCGGCCTTCACGGCCTCCATGAAGGGGTCGGTGACCAGCACGGACATGTTGAACATGCGCAGGCGCGCGGGGTCGGACTTGGCGGCGATGAAATCCTCCACATCCGGATGGTCGCAACGCATGGTCGCCATCATCGCGCCGCGGCGCGAGCCTGCGGACATGATGGTGCGGCACATGGCGTCCCAGACGTCCATGAAGGACAGCGGGCCGGAGGCATCCGCAGAGACGCCCAGCACATCCGCGCCGCGCGGGCGGATGGTGGAGAAGTCATAGCCGATTCCCCCGCCCTGCTGCATGGTGAGTGCCGCCTCCTTCAACATGTCGAAGATGCCGGACATGCTGTCGGGCACGGTGCCCATGACAAAGCAGTTGAACAGCGTCACGCGGCGCGCGGTGCCGGCGCCTGCGGTGATGCGGCCCGCGGGGAGGTATTTAAAATCCTCCAGCGCGTTGAAAAACTTGTCTTCCCAAACATCCGCCTTCGATTCGACCTGCGCGAGATCGCGGGCGATACGGCGCCATGTGTCCTCGACCGTGACGTCCTTCGGGGTGCCATCGGCCCCTTTAAAACGGTATTTCATATCCCAGATTTGTTCGGCGATCGGGGCGGTAAAGCGGGACATACAACGGTTCCTTTGAGTCGTGAGGGCGGCACGAATGCGACTTAAGAGTTGGCATCGATACAACAGGCCGGGCTGATTTCTCAACGCCGAAAATGCAGATCGGCCGGAATTTATTCTTCAGCCTACCACAATACCTTGCTAGCTCCGAAGGAGAAACTACTATATAAAGGCTCATTCTCAGGCAGCGCTCCGGGGGAACTTTTGGATAACTACATCAATCTAATCAAACTTTCGGTCGGCACCGAAGGCGTCGAAAGCCTTGCCAAATGGCAGGCGCGCAAGGACGTGCGCACGCATGACGGGCTGCCGCGCCATGTGACCCGCATGTGGCCCAAGCGCGAGGCCGAGATTCTCAACGGCGGCTCGATCTACTGGGTCATCAAGGGCGTGATCCAAGCCCGCCAGCGCATCGTCCGGCTGGAAGAGGTCACCCGCGCCGACGGCATCCGCCGCTGCGCCATCGTGCTGGACCCCGAGATCATCCGCACCCAGAACAGCCTGCGCCGGGCCTTCCAAGGCTGGCGCTACCTCAAGCCCGAGGATGCCCCGCCCGACCTGCCCGAGGGCCGCGAGGCCGAGGCGGAACTGCCCGTGGAATTGAACCGCGCGCTGGCCGAGATCGGCGTGCTCTGAGCCTCAGTCGGCGTAGAGCGCCTCGATCTGATCCCCATAGAGTTCGTAGACTTTGGCTCGGCGCACCTTCATCGTCGCGGTCACCTCGCCATCGTCGTGGTCGAGCTCCTTGCGCATCAGCCAGACCTTCTTGACCTGCTCGACTCGCGCCAGATCGCGGTTCTGCTTGGCCACCTCCGCGTCGATCAATTCCTGCACCTTGGGGTGCTCGGCGAGCGAACGGAAGGTCGTATAGGCGATCCCCTGCCCTTCGGCCCAGAGCCGGACCGTATCCATGTCGATCTGCACCAGTGCTGTCACATAGGGCCGCTTGTCGGCCACCGCGACGACCTCCTTGATGTAGGGACTGGCCTTGATGACATTCTCGATATGCGCAGGCGCGAGGTTCTTGCCCGCCGCGTTGATCATGATGTCCTTCTTGCGGTCGATCAGCGTGATCGAACCGTCGGCCTCCTCGCGGCCCACATCGCCGGTATGCAGCCAGCCGTCACGGAGCGTCTCGGCGGTGGCCTTGGGGTTCTTGTAGTACCCTTTGAAGATCGTCCCGCCCGAGAACAGCACCTCGCCATCCTCGGCGATCTTGGTGCGCACGCCGCTGACCGGAAAGCCGATGCGCCCGTTGCATTGGCCCCATGAGCGCTGGATCGTGCCCACGCCCGAGGTCTCGGACATGCCCCAAGCTTCGCGGATATTCACGCCGATCCCGCGCATGAACCCCAGAAGCTCGGCGCTGATCGGCGCGGCGGCGGAGATCGCGAAGGTAGTCCGACCGAGGCCCAGATAGCTACGGATATGGCGGTAGATCAGCGCGTCCCAGAAGGCGTGGGCCAGCCGGTCCCCGGCGCTCCACTTGTCGCGCCGGATCATGCCGCGCCGCTGCGCGCCCTTCAGCGCCATCAGCGTCATCGGCCCCTTGATGCGCCCGGCGGTCTGCGTCTGCACCAGCACGCCCGCCTGCATCTTTTCCCAGATCCGCGGCACGCCGAAGAACACCTGCGGCGCGACCTCCCGCAGGTCGAGCGTGATGGTCCGAAGGCTCTCGCCGAAGTTCATCACAAACTGCTGCGCCAGCCCGTTAATCACCGTCACCGCCTGTTCCGCGATATGGCACAGAGGCAGGTAGCTCAGCACGTCCGTCCCCGGCGGATAGGCCCCGAAAACACCGCGCGCCACGCCCACGCCGGCGTGGATGTTGCCATAGGAAATCTCTGCCGCCTTGGGCAGCCCGGTGGAGCCCGAGGTGAAGACCATCATGGCGGTGTCGTCAGGCTCAATCCCCGCCTGCCGCGCACGCAGATCATCGGCAAGATCCGCCAGCCGCGCCCGGCCCCGTTCCAGAAGCTCATCGAAGCTGATTAGCCCCAGCACGTCCTCGCCCCGCGTGCCCTTGGGGTTGAAGATCACCAACTGGCGCAGCTGCGGCACCCGGTCGCCCAATTCCTTGATCTTGTCGAGCTGTTCCTGATCCTCAATGAAGAGCACCGTGCTGTCCGAGGCGTTGATCAGATGCTCCAGCTCCGCCGCCGGGCTGGTGGGATACATGCCCACGACCACGCCCGCCGCCGCGTTGATGCCGAATTGCGCCTGCACCCATTCGCTGCGGTTCTCGCTCAGGATGCCGACGTGATCGCCTGCCTTCAGACCCAGATCGACAAGGCCTGCGGCGGCGGCCTGCATGATCTCCTGCAGCCCGGCCCAGGTGATCTCGTTCCAGATCCCGAATTCCTTTTGCCGCATCGCCACGCCGGTGGGGCGGTTCTTGGCATGGTTGTGCACCATGCGCACCAGCGGCGCGAAGTCGCCCTTGAACTCGTCGAATGCCATCACGGGCCTCCCTAGCTGAGCCAGCGTTTGCGGCGCTTGTAATGTTTCACGTCGCGGAAGGACTGCCGCGCGCCGCCCTCCTCGCCCATCCCGAGGTAGAAGGACTGGATGTCCTTGTCGCCGCGCAGCTTCTCCACATCGCCTTCCATGACGATCTGGCCGCTTTCCATGATATAGCCGTAGTCGGCGACCGAAAACGCCACCCCGGCGTTCTGCTCCACCAGCAGGATCGCGGTGCCGTCCTCTTGGTTCAGCCGCTTGATCGTGTCGAAGATCTCCGCCACCACCTTGGGCGCCAACCCCAGCGACGGCTCATCCATCAGGATGAGCTCGGGCCGCGCGATCATCGCCCGGCCAAAGGCCAGCATCTGCTGCTCCCCGCCCGACAGATAGCCCGCGATCTGCCGCCGCCGCTCCTTCAGCCGCGGGAAGAAGGCATAGACCTTGTCGTAATCCGCCTTCGCCTGCCGCCGGTCCAATGCGTATGAGGCGGCGATCAGATTGTCCTCCACCGTCATCTCGCTGAAGATCCGCCGCCCCTCACGCACGTGAAACAGCCCCTGCTGCACCAGACGGTCGGGCTGGATCGACATGATCGACTGGCCCTTGAACGAAATCCGCCCCTCGCCCACCTCGCCGTTCTCCAACGCCAGCAGGTTGCTCGCCGCCTTCAGCGTCGTGGTCTTGCCCGCGCCATTGGTGCCCAGAAGCGTGACGATCTTGCCGTCCGGCACCTCGAGCGACAGCCCGCGCAGCGCCTGCACCGTGTGGTGATAGGTCACTTCGATGTTCTCGATGGTCAGCACGCGAGGCCCTCTCTCTTTTTGGCCAAAAATACTTCGGGGGTCCGGGGGCCGCGCCCCCGAACCTGTTTCGCTTACACGGTGAACCAGTCCGATTTCGGCGTGAACAGCCCATCCTCGGGGTTATAGCCATAGACCCGGCCGGTCCCGATGGCGTTGTTCTCCATGCTCACTGGCCCGCCGAAGAAACCGCCCGAGTCCCAATCGGAAATTCCCGCCAGCTTCTCGGCGATGTTGTCGGGCGTCAGTTCGAGCCCCGCCTCGGCGGTGTCGCGGAAGGCCTTCATGGCAATCTCCAAACCGCACATGGTCTGGATCGCCCATGTCGACATGTAGTTCTCCAGAGGCGTGCCCGCGAACATCTGCTTGCTGAGTTCCGCATACTGCTGATAACGCGGCGCGTCCTCGCGGTCATAGAAATAGCGGTAGGGCATGACGCCCTCGTAGCCAGCAAGGAAGGGCCCGGCCTCGGCGGTGATCCGGTCGGCGATCAGCTTCTCCATGCCCCAGAAGGTGCCCTTGAACTTCACCGGCAGACCAAACTGCCGCGCGCCGCCGATGAGCTGCGGCCAGACGCCGGTGACATAGCCCTGCAGGATACAGTGATCCGCGCCTGACTGCGCCAGTTTGGTGACATGGGTCGGGATGTCGGCACCCTCGGCCTTGGTGCTTTCCTCCAACACGACCTCGAGGCCCAGTTCCTCGGCGGTCTTGCGGCCATGTTCGATGGGATCGCGCCCGAACTCGGTGTTGGAGAAGATGAAGGCCACCTTCTGCCCGCCCTCGTTCTTGATGTTCTGCAAAAGGATGTCGAATTGGCTCTGGTAGGTCGGGCCCGAGAGATACTGATAGGGATGGGTCGCCGGGTCGGCCAGTTCCGAGGCAAAGGAGGTCGAGCCCATGATGCGGGCGTTCTCGCCTTTGAGCTCGGGCGCGATCAGCTTCATCGCCCCGGTGCTGTCGGCGAAATAGCCGATCATGTTCTTGCCTTCCGAGGCCAGCGCGCGCTGGTAGTTGTTCAGCGCGTTCTGCGGCACATAGCCCGAATCCTCGGTGACGAAGCGGATCGGCACACCGGCCACGCCGCCCTCGTCGTTGAACAGTTTCGCGGCCATGGCGAAGGCAGGCGCGACCAATTGCCCCGCCGTGGCGAAGGGCCCGGTGAGCGGCAGCGAGGCGCCGAGCACATACTCCTTGGGCTGAGCGCGCAAGATCATCGGCGTGCCCATGGCCGCCGTCGCGGCGGCGGTGGTGGCGAGGAAGGATCGGCGGTTCATGGTCATCTGGTCTTCTCCCTGATGTGGCCTTGTGAATTCTTACCCGCGCGCAAACGGCCAACGGTTTGCGGCGCGCAGGATACGGTCAACGATCTGGTTGATGCCCAAGGATTCCTTGAGCAGGAACAACACCAGCAGCACGCCGAAGGCGATCTGCTGCAAGGGCGCGCGCAATTGCCCCGCGCCGGCGCTGTCACCGGCCAGCGCGCCAAAGAGCACTTTGATAAGTTCGGGCACCATCACCACGATGATGACCCCGAAAACCGGCCCCATCGTGCGCCCCATGCCACCGATGATCAGCGCCGCCACAAGATTCAGCGAGAGCGCCAGTTCGAACTGCTCGGGCAGGATACGGGCGTAGAAATAGGCGAAAAGCGCCCCCGCCAGCCCGCAATAGGCGGCCGAGAGGGCAAAGCTCATCAGCTTGTAGCGCAGCAGCGAGATGCCGAGGATCTCGGCCGAATAGTCCCGGTCGCGAATGGCGATGAAGGCGCGGCCCACCCGGGTGCGGATCAGGTTCTGCGCCGCCAGCAGCGAGACGAGGCCGACCACGGCGATCAGCCCGAACATCTCGCGCTTGGTATCAAGCTCCCAGCCCAGCAGGTTGGGCACGTTGGTGTTGATCCCGACCATCCCGCCGGTCCAGGGGGCAAAGAGGTCTTCTTCGATCAGGAAGATCACGATGAAATTCGCCGCCAGCGTCGCCACGGCGAGGTAGAGCCCCTTCACCCGCAGGCTCGGCAGCCCCACCAGCACGCCAACCGCCGCCGCCAGCGCCACCGCCAGCGGCACCGAGACGAAGGGCATCAGCCCCGCCGGGATCACCCCCGCCCCGAGGTTGCCGAAGATCGTCACCGCATAGGCGCCGATGGCGACGAAGGCGCCATGGCCCAGCGACACCAGACCGGTATAGCCCGTGAGGATGTTGATCCCCACCACGGCGATCAGCAGGATGCCCATCTGGCTCGCGATCAGAATGAGGTAATCGTTGCCGAACAGCGTGAACAGGACAAGCGCAAGGATCGAGCCGTAGACAAAGGCCTGTTTGTAGCGGTTGTTCAGCACCCGCTCGTCGGCGGCATAGCTGGACTTCAGGTTGGCGTTGATCATATCCGCTCGACCTCCTTCTGCCCCATCAGCCCGTGCGGGCGCCAGATCAGCACCACAAGCACGGTGACATAAGGCACGATTTCGGCCCAGCCGCCGCCCATCTGCCACTGGGTCATCGCTTCGAGCACGCCCACGACCATCGCCGCGATCAGCACGCCGACGTAGCTATCAAGCCCGCCCATCAGAACGATCGCCAGCACCGAGAAACCAAAAAGACCGAGGCTCGGCGAAATGCCGTTGCGCGTGGCGAGGATCGCGCCCGCGATGGCCCCGGTGGTGCTGGCCAGAACCCAGGCGCGGGAAAAGACTTTGGGCACCGAGATGCCCATGGAATAGGCGGTGGATTGGTCCTCGGCCGTGGCGCGGATGGCGATGCCGCCCTTGGTGAACTTCACGAAGGCGACGATGCCACCAAACAGCAGCAGCGCCACCACCATGTTCACCAAATCGGTGCCGAAGAGGAAGATCATGGTGCCGAACAGTTCGAACCGGATCGGCATGTTAGGCGCGATATAGGGCACGCTTGCGGCATCCGCCGTCCAGATCAACTGGGCCGCGCCCGACAGGATTGAGATTAGACCGACCGTCACCATGATCATGGCAAAGATCGACTGCCCCATCAGCGGGCGCATCAGCACCCGCTCGATCACCCGACCGAGGATCGCGTTGCAGACCAGCGCCCCAGCCAGCCCCAAGAGGATGCGCGGCAGGTTCGCCACCCAGTCGAGCACCGCCGCCACGGGCGAGAACATCGGCAAATCACCCCGCATCTCGACCATCCAGCCGGGCTGCCACGAGGCCAGCCAGCCGGGCGCCCAAGGCTGGCCGGGGACGATCACGGCGAAGGTGAAATAGAAATAGGCCCCGAACATGATCAGGTAGCCATGGGCGAAATTCACCACCTTGGTGGCCTTGTAGACGCTCACGATGCCCACGGCGATCAGCGCGTAGATCGCCCCGGCCATCAGCCCGTTGATCGCGAATTGCACGAACTGCCCCATCAAAGCGCCTCCCTGTCCTTACCCTCGGAATTTTTCAAAAATTCCGGCCCGATTTCTTTGAAAGAAATCGTCATGCCGCGGCCCCCAAATAGGCTTCGATCACCGCCGGGTTGTTCGAGACCTCCTCGGGCGAGCCGCTGGCGATCTGCTGACCGAAGTTCAGCACAACGATGCGGCTACAGATGTCCATCACCATGTGCATGTCATGTTCCACCAGCAGGATCGTGGTGCCGAACTGTTCCTGCACATCGAGGATGAAACGTGCCATGTCGGCGGTCTCCTCGCGGTTCATGCCCGCCACTGGCTCGTCCAGCAGCAGCACGCGCGGGCGCATCGCCAATGCGCGGCCCAGTTCGACCCGCTTTTGCAGACCGTAGGGCAGCATGGTAATGGGGTATTTGCGGATGTGGTCGATCTCGAGAAAATCGATCACCTGCTCTTCGATCTCGCGCCGCAGCTCCAGCTCGGCCTTCTGCGCCGCACCGAAATAGCGCAGCGCCTGCCAGACATTGGTTTTGAGCCGCGTGTGGCCGCCAAGTTTGATATTGTCGAGCACGGTCATGCCGCGAAACAGCGCGATGTTCTGAAAGGTCCGTGCGAGGCCAAGGCCCGCGCGCTTGTCGGGGCTGAGCGTGGTGATATCCTCTCCGTCAAAGGACACGCTGCCCCGGTCGGGCCTGTAAAACCCTGAAATCGCATTGAAAAGTGAGGTTTTGCCCGCGCCGTTGGGGCCGATCACCCCGGTGATCTCTCCGGCCTTGGCTTCGAAATTCACCCCCTGCAGCGCCTTGATGCCGCCAAAGGACAGATGCAAATCCTCAACCCTCAGCAATCGCCCACTCCCATGCGGCGACGGCTGCGGCCCCCCGCAAGGGGCGCGTGACATCCGATCATCGACGGATCCTCCCTATGTCCCGACCCCTGCCCCTTTTGGCGGTGCTTGTGGTATCGGCCTGTTGACCCTTTCACCCTATCCGAAGCGCGGCATCTCGCAAGTCTTTCGATAAGACGCGCGGCAAAGCGCCCCCGCGCCGGGAGCGGCTCGGAAGGTGCAATGCCATGGAAGGGAAGGGAAAAACCCGGGGCTGTGACGCTACGTCAGGTCAGCTGTGCGATCAGGGTTTTCAGCGCTTTGCGGCTGTGATCCTCTAGGGGCGCCATGCGCGAGCGCCAGAGCGTGGCCTGCGATTGCAGGATCAGCCCGTCGCTGAGGATCTTCAGGTGATTGGCGCGCAGGGTCTCCCCGCTGGAAGTGATATCGGCGATGGCCTCCGCGGTCTCGTTCAGCACCGTGCCCTCGGTCGCGCCTTGGCTGTCGACCAGCGCGTAGTCGGCCACGCCATGGGTGCGCAGGAATTCCCGTACCAGCCGGTGATACTTGGTGGCAATGCGCAGACGGAAGCCATGTTCGGCGCGGAAGGCGGCGGCGGCGGCGTCGAGATCGTCCAGCGTGTCGACATCGACCCAAGCCTGCGGCACGGCTATGATCAGGTCGGCATGGCCGAAGTTCAACTCTTCCAGCGGCTCGACCAGTTGATCCCAAAGCGCCAGCTTCTCTTGCACCAGATCGGTGCCGGTGACGCCCAGATGGATCCGCCCTGCCGAGAGTTCGCGCGGGATTTCACCCGCCGAAAGCAGCACGAGCGAGACATCCTCGATCCCCTCGACCTTGCCCGCATATTCGCGGTCGGACCCGGTGCGTTGCAGGCTGACGCCGCGCGCGCCGAACCATTCAAAGGTCTTCTCCATCAGCCGCCCCTTGGACGGCACACCCAGTTTCAGCGTCATTGCCCGGCCTCCAGTTCCAGCATCAGGCCGGGGCGCATCACACCGCCAACCGCCGGGATTTCATCGCCCTGCCCCAGTCGCCGGGTCAGCGCGTCATAGCGCCCGCCAGAGGCGATGCTCGGCAGATCGGGCCGCGAGGCGGCGCGGAAGGCAAAGACGAAACCGTCGTAATATTCCATCGAAGACCGGCCATGGCTGGCCTCGAAGAGCAGCGCGTCGGTGTCGATCCCGCGGGCGCGCATCGCATCGGCGCGGGCCGCGACACGGGCCACGGCATCGCCGATGGCGGGCATGTCGACAGCCAGATCGCGCAGACGGCTCAGCGCATTGGGCAGGGTTTCCCGCACCTCCAACAGCGCCTCGAAAAGGTCGACCTGCTGTGCAGAGATCGGCGGCGTCTGCGCATCCTCGCGCAGGGCCGCAACGCGGGCTTCAATTTCGGCGCGGGAGCGCAGCCCCACCATCGGCGCGTCGCATGTCACCTCGGTCTCGGCCAGCAACGCCTTGCGCCCCGCGGGCACCGGGCTGCGCCCGGCATAACGGTCAAGCAGCGCGCGAAAACGGCGCGGGCGCCAGATGTGACGCATCAACGCCTGTTTGCGCGCGGGGGATGTGCCCAGCCCCTGCACCGCCGCCATCAGCACGCCAATATCCCCGGTGACCGGGCGCACCGAAAGGCCCTGCATCGCCTCGGCAATCAGGGCGAAAACCTCGGCATCCGCCGCCGCCGGATCGGCACGGTCGAAGACCTCGAAACCCACCTGAATGTATTCGTTGGCGCGGTTCGGGTCATGTTCCTGACGGCGGAAAACCTCGCCTGAATAGGTATAGCGCGCGGGCTCGGCCCCATGGGCCATATGCATCTGCACTACGGGCACGGTGAAATCGGGGCGCAGCATCTGCTCCCCGCGCAGCGCGTCCGAGGTGACATAGGCCCGGGCGCGGATATCCTCCCCATAGAGATCCAGCAGCGTGTCCGCCGGTTGCAAGATCGGCGGCTCGACCAGAACGGCGCCCTGCCCCTCGAAAATCGCGCGCAGGGAGGCCGCGCGCGCCAGCGTTTCGGAACGTGTGGGCATCAGCTTGTCCGATCCAGAATATCGCGCACCGCTTTGATCAGATCGCCGCGCGGCACCTCATATTGGTTGGGGCGCTCTTTCCACTCGTCATGGCTGGCCTCTTGCGCCAGTTGCGCGCCCAGCACCATGTCCTTGATCTGCACCACGCCGCGGTCCTTCTCGTCACCGCCTTCGATGACGACCACGGGGCTTTGCCGCTTGTCGGCGTATTTCATCTGGTTGCCGAAGTTCTTCGGGTTGCCCAGATAAACCTCCGCCCGGATGCCCGCCTGCCGCAGCTCGGCCACCATGGCCTGATAATCGGCCATGCGGTCGCGGTCCATCACGGTGACGACGACGGGGCCTGTCGCTTCGGCCTCAAGCCGCCCTTTGGCGGCCAGCGCGGCGAGAAGACGGTCAACACCGATGGAGACGCCAGTCGCTGGCACTTCCTGCCCGGTGAAACGCTTCACCAGATCGTCGTAGCGTCCGCCGCCGGCGACCGAGCCGAAGTTCCGCGCGCGGCCCTTCTCGTCTTTGATCTCGAAGGTCAGTTCGGCCTCGAAGACCGGGCCGGTGTAATAGCCAAGGCCGCGCACGACCGAGGGGTCGATCTCCACCCGGTCGGGGCCATAGCGACCCGCTGCCAACAGGTCCGAGATAAGCTGCAACTCATCCACGCCCTGCACGCCGACCTCGGAGCCTGCCACCAAGTCGCGCAGCCGCGCCACGGTCTCGGCCCCGGTCTCGCGCTTGGCCTGCATGAATCCCATCACGACATCGGCCTGCGCCTCGCCCAGCCCCGCGCCCTTGGTGAAATCGCCACTGTCGTCCTTGCGGCCCTCACCCAAAAGCGCGCGCACACCGTCGGGCCCCAGCCGGTCGAGCTTGTCGATGGCGCGCAGCACGATGCCGCGCTCGGCTTCCTTGTCGTCGCCCGAAAGCCCGGCCACTTCGAGCACGCCGTTCAGCACCTTGCGGTTGTTCACCCGCACCACATAGTCGCCGCGCGCGATGCCCACTTCCTCAAGGCAGTCGGCCAGCATGGCGCAGATCTCGGCATCGGCCGCGACCGAGGGCGCGCCGACGGTATCAGCGTCGCACTGGTAGAACTGCCGAAACCGCCCCGGCCCGGGCTTCTCGTTGCGCCAGACCGGGCCCATGGCGTAGCGCCGATACGGCATCGGCAACTCGTTGCGGTGCTGGGCATAGACCCGCGCCAAGGGCGCGGTCAGGTCATAGCGCAGCGCCAGCCAGTCACCGGGCTTGTCGCCCTCGGCATCCTCTTGCCACGCAAAGACGCCCTCGTTCGGGCGGTCCACGTCGGGAAGGAACTTGCCAAGCGCCTCGACAGTCTCCACGCCCGAGCTTTCCAGCGCGTCGAAACCATAGCGGTGATAGACGGCGGCGATCTTGTTCAGCATCTCGGCCCGATGGGTCACCTCGGTCCCGAAATAATCGCGGAACCCTTTCGGGGTTTGCGCCTTGGGACGGGGGGTTTTCTTGGGCTTTGCCATGGCAAGGATCCTCGGTGCATCAATTGGCCTCGCGTCTAGCCCAAGCCCCCCGCAAGAGCAAGCAACGCGGCATCCCGCCCCTGTCCCGCGCCGCCGGTCCGTGCTAGATCGCGCAAAAAGGATGCGCGCCATGACTGACCAAAGCCCTGATCACACCCCAGACCAAACCGCCGAGCATATCAGCCGCCTTGAAGAGCAGATCGCCCATCTGACCCGCGCGGTCGACGATATGTCAGAGATTGTCACCCGTCAGGAGGCCGAGATCGTCACTCTCAACCGCCGCGTCCATATGCTGATGCAGCGCGAAGGAGAGCGGGACGCTTCGGGCGGCGGCGCGGTGCTTTTGGGCGATGAGCGCCCCCCGCATTACTGAGCGGCAGCGCCGCGCACCCGTCAATTGGCTGATTTCATTGCCACGGCGGCGACGGCCCCGTCATGCACCAGCAATTCGGACCAGCGCGCGGTCTGCCCCAAACGCTCATAGGCGCTGACGAAAAAGGTGGTCTTGTCGAGTTTGCCGATCTGCCGCCCGCAGGGTTTCCCGCGCCCCGCACCGCAGACGCGGGCCTTGATCGCCTCATAGGCCGCGTCGGTCTCGGCGGTGGGCAGGTTCTCTCCCCCCGGGCCATAGTGCAGTTGCTCGTAGACCGTGGGCGTGCCGAATAGCACATTGGCCGCCGTCAACTGACGCGCGCAATCGTCCGCAAAGCCGGTGATGTAGAAGCTGCGCGCCCCGGCACTGCCGGGCTGCGAATCGAACAACCGGTAGCCCCGCGCCGAAGGTTCCTCGACCAGTTGCCCCAATTCGCTCAACTCCAGATCGCAGACGCGGGCCACCTCGCCAAACGGCAGGACGGTGCCGAATGAAACCTCGGAGACCTGCGGGTTCGGCGCTGAGGGAGCCATGGCGCAGGCGGAGAGCAACGTCCCCATAATCAAAAGGCCGATGCGTCGTTTCATGCTCTGCTCCCCATAGCTTGGCAGGCAGGTAGCGCAGCCACCCGCCGCCGTCCACTGGATGCGGCAACGCGGGAGGCCGCCGAGGCGGCGGAGGTCAGATTTCCTCGACCTCCATCACCCCGTCGAGCGAGCGGATCGCGCCCTTGATCTGCGGTGTCACCGGGAATTCGCGCCCCAGATCGACCTCGACCTCACCGGGCAGGCTGGGATCCATCAGGCAGAATTGCACCGGCCCCTTGCCCGCCGCCTTCACCGCCTGCCGCGCCCCGGCAAGCACATCGGCCACCGATTGGATCGCCCCCGGCCCGTCGATGAAGACCCGCAGCCCCATGCTGCCCGCATCCGCCACCGCCGCGTCGATCGGCCCGATGCCGCGGGCCAAGAGCTTCAACTGGTCGCTTTCCATCGTGGCCTCCACGGTGACGACGACCTTGGAGCCGACCTCCAGATGATCGCGCGAGGCTTCGAGCACGTCGGAGAAGATCGTCACCTCGTAGCCGCCCGTGGGGTCCGAGAGTTGCGCAAAGGCAAAGCGGTTGCCCCGCGCCGACTTGCGCTCCTGACGGCCCGCCACGACGCCCGCGAGCCGCGCGTTCATCGCGCCGCGGGTGCTGACCTTCTCGTTGAGCTCATCAAGCGTGAGGAAAGGCAGACCGGTCTCCCGCGCCCATTTGCGCTTCAGAGGCGGCATGTAGTCGTCCAGCGGATGGCCCGAGAGGTAGAAGCCCACGGCCTTGAACTCCTCGGCCAGACGCTCCGCCGACTGCCAGTCGTCGCAGGGCAGCATCCGCGGCTCGGGCAGGTCGTCGCCCGCCTCGCCAAACAGCGAGACCTGATTGCTGGCCTTCTGCTCGTGGATCGCAGCCGAGTAGCTCACCAACCCGTCGAGCGATTGGAACACCCGCCGCCGGTTGCTGTCGAGCTGGTCGAACGCGCCAGAGCGCACCAGCATCTCCAGCGGGCGCTTGCCCACGCGCTTGAGGTCCACGCGCCGGGCGAGGTCGAAGAGCGTCGCAAAGGGCTTGTCGACGCCATCCACCTTGCGCCCCTCGGTCACCAGCCGCATCGCCTCCAGCCCGACGTTCTTCAACGCGCCCAGCGCATAGACCAGCGCGCCGTCGACCACTTTGAAAGTGGCATCAGAGCGGTTCACGCAGGGCGGCACCCAAGGCAGTTCGAGATGTTTGCGCACCTCCTCGAAATAGATCGCCAGCTTGTCGGTAAGGTGGATATCGCAGTTCATCACCCCGGCCATGAACTCGACGGGGTGGTTCGCCTTCAGCCATGCGGTCTGGTAGCTGACCACCGCATAGGCCGCGGCGTGGGACTTGTTGAAACCGTAGTTGGCGAATTTCTCCAGAAGGTCGAAGACCTCCGCCGCCTTCTTCTTATCGACGCCATTGGCCATCGCGCCTTTTTCGAACTTGGGACGTTCCTTGGCCATCTCCTCGGCGATCTTTTTACCCATGGCGCGGCGCAACAGGTCAGCGCCGCCGAGCGAATAGCCCGCCATGACCTGCGCGATCTGCATCACCTGTTCCTGATAAACGATGATGCCTTGGGTCTCTTCAAGGATGTAGTCGATGCTGGGATGCACCGATTCCAACTCGCGCTTGCCGTTCTTGACCTCGCAATAGACCGGGATGTTCTCCATCGGGCCGGGACGGTAGAGCGCCACGAGGGCGACGATATCCTCGATACAGGTCGGTTTCATGCGCTTGAGCGCATCCATCATGCCGCTGGATTCCACCTGAAAGACCGCGACGGTCTTGGCGCTGGAATAGAGATCGTAGGTCGCCTTGTCGTCGAGCGGGAGGGTGGCCACGTCGTCGACATGGCCCTCGGGCGGCTCGTAGATCTGGCGCCCGTCCGCGGCGATATGCAGATGCCGCCCGCCCGCCTTGATCTGGTCGAGCGCGTTTTGAATGACGGTCAGGGTCTTCAGACCCAGAAAGTCGAACTTCACCAGCCCGGCCTGTTCGACCCATTTCATGTTGAACTGCGTCGCCGGCATGTCCGAGCGCGGGTCCTGATAAAGCGGCACCAGATGATCCAGAGGCCGGTCGCCGATCACCACGCCCGCCGCGTGGGTCGAGGCGTTGCGCAAAAGCCCCTCGACCTGCTGGCCGTAAGTCAGCAAACGGTCGACGACCTCCTCGTTCTTGGCCTCCTCGCGCAGTCGTGGCTCGTCCGCCAGCGCCTTCTCGATGGAGACGGGTTTCACCCCCTCCACCGGGATCATCTTCGAGAGGCGATCCACCTGTCCGTAGGGCATCTGCAGGACGCGCCCGATGTCGCGCACCGCCGCCTTCGACAAGAGCGCACCGAAGGTGATGATCTGCCCCACCTTGTCGCGGCCGTATTTCTCCTGCACGTAGCGGATCACCTCCTCGCGGCGGTCCATGCAGAAGTCGATGTCGAAGTCGGGCATGGAGACCCGCTCGGGGTTGAGGAAGCGCTCGAAGAGCAGCGAATAGCGCAGCGGGTCGAGGTCGGTGATCGTGAGCGCATAGGCCACCAGCGACCCCGCGCCGGAGCCCCGCCCCGGCCCGACCGGGATGTCGTTGTCCTTGGCCCATTGGATGAAGTCGGCCACGATCAGGAAGTAGCCCGGGAACCCCATGCCTTCGATGATGCCCAGTTCGAAATCGAGCCGTTTTTGGTATTCCTCCACGCTCACCGCATGGGGGATCACCGCCAGACGCGCTTGCAGGCCTTCATTGGCCATGCGGCGCAGCTCGGCGACCTCATCGTCGGCGAACTTGGGCAGGATCGGATCGCGGCGGTAGGCCATGAAGGCGCAGCGCTTGGCAATTTCGACGGTATTGCTCAGCGCCTCGGGCAGGTCGGCAAAGAGGGTCGCCATCTCGGCCTGCGACTTAAAGTAATGCTGCGCGGTCAGACGGCGGCGCGGCTGGCTCTGGTCGACATAGGCGCCCTCGGCGATGCAGATCAGCGCGTCATGGGCCTCATACATGTCCGGCTTGGGGAAATAGACGTCGTTGGTCGCCACCAGCGGGATGTCCATCGCATAGGCCATCTCGACAAAGCCGCGCTCGGTCAGGCGCTCGGACTCGGGCTGGCCGCCGTCCTCCGGATGGCGCTGCAACTCGACGTAAAGCCGGTCGCCGAAGGCGCGGTGCAGCCGCGCCATCAATGCTTCCGCCGCCGGGCGCTGACCGCCCTGCAACAGCATCCCCACCGGCCCCGAAGGCCCGCCGGTGAGACAGATGAGATCGGCGCTCAGCGCCTCGAGTTCCGCCAGCGTTACCTCCGCCGCCGCCCCACCCTTGTCGAGATAGAGACAAGAGTTGAGCTTCATCAGGTTCTCGTAGCCCAATTCACTCTGCGCCAGCAGCACCACCGGCGCGGGCGGGCGCGGCTTCTCGCCCGGTTGGACCTCGACATAGGCGACATCGACCTGACAGCCGATGATCGGCTGCACGCCCGCCCCGGCCATGGCGACGGAGAATTCCAGCGCGGCGAACATATTGTTGGTATCGGTCAGCGCCAGCGCGGGCATTTCCGCGTCACGGCACATGCCGGGCAGCTTTTTCAGCCGCAGCGCGCCTTCCAGCAGGGAATACTCGGAATGGCTGCGCAGGTGAATGAATCGGGGAGCATCTGACATGGGCGCAAACTATGCCAGCCGCCTGCCCGGCACCAGCGTCGGATGCCGCGGTGCTGCATTTTTCGCCCAAGGTATTTTTTCTTGCCAAAACGCCCCCCGCCCCGCTAGCCTGACCTCTACCTCGCCCGCGCCCGGTTCTACGCCGCATCGAACCCCGCGCATGTTAACGGGCCACTTTGTACCGCGGCGGATGAGAACCAATGGACATCACTTTTCTTCTCAATGGAGAAGTCGTGTCACTCTCCAACGTGTCCCCGACCACCACCTTGCTTGACTGGCTGCGCGAAGAGCTTGGCCTGACGGGGACGAAAGAGGGCTGTAACGAGGGCGATTGCGGGGCCTGTTCGGTCATGATCAGCGATGAGAGCGGGCACCGCGCGCTCAATGGCTGTATCCTGTTCCTGCCCCAGATCAACGGCAAGGCCGTCACCACGGTCGAAGGCATGGCGGGCGCCGACGGCACCCTGCACCCGGTGCAAGAGACCATGGTGGAGCATCACGGCAGCCAATGCGGCTTCTGCACCCCGGGCTTTGTCGTCTCGATGGCGACGGCGCATCTTAACGGCGCGCGCGACCACGACGTGCAGCTTGCCGGCAACCTCTGCCGCTGCACCGGCTACGCGCCGATCATCCGCGCCGCCGAAGCCGCGGCGGACAAGCCGGTGCCGGAGCATCTGCTGGGTCTCAAATCGAAGCTCAAACAGGACATCCCCGCCCCCGCCAAAGCCGAGGGCGCGCCCCATGTGCAACCCGAGAGCAGCGACGCGTTGGCCGCGTGGTACCTCGACCACCCCGACGCGACGCTGATCGCCGGGGCGACGGACGTGGGCCTTTGGGTCACCAAGGGCTTCCGCGATCTGGGCGCCGTGGCCTTCCTTAACCGCTGCGCCGATCTGCGCGGTATCACCGAGGACGAGACCGGCCTGCGCATCGGCGCCATGACGACCCTGACCGAGGTGGAGGCGAAGCTTTCCCCGCTGTTCCCCAGCCTGGGCGTGATGCTGCGGCGCTACGGCTCGACGCAGGTGCGCAACGCGGCGACGCTGGGCGGCAATATCGCCAACGGCTCGCCCATCGGTGACGGCCCGCCCGCGCTGATCGCGCTTGGTGCCACGCTGCACCTGCGCCGCGGCGACGCGCGGCGCGAACTGCCGCTGGAGGACTTCTTCCTCGACTACGGCAAGCAAGACCGCGCGCCGGGCGAATTTGTCGAGGCGATCACCGTGCCGCGCCAGCACGACACCCTGCGCTGCTACAAGCTGTCGAAGCGTTTCGATCAGGACATCTCGGCGGTCTGCGGCTGTATCTCGATCACCGGCAATGGCTCTGAAATCCTCACCGCCCGCGTGGCCTTCGGCGGCATGGCCGCCACCCCGAAACGCGCCGCCGCGGCGGAGGCCGCCCTTGTCGGCCAGCCATGGAACGAAGAGACCATCCACAAGGCGATGGAGGCGATGCGCGACGACTTCACCCCGCTGTCGGACATGCGCGCCTCGGCTGGCTACCGGATGCAGGCGGCGGAGAACATGCTGCTGCGTTATTTCCACGACGCCAATGGCACCCCCACCAATCTGCTGGAGGTCTCGGCATGAGCGTTGCAAAGCCCCTTCCCCATGATGCTGCGAAACTCCATGTCACCGGTGCCGCGCGCTACGTCGACGACATCCCCACCCCGCGCGGCACGCTGCATCTGGCTTTTGGCCTCAGCCCCGTCGCGGCGGGCGATCTGGAGGGTCTCGACCTGTCTGCCGTGCGCGAAGCGCCCGGCGTCGTTGCGGTGCTGACCGCGGCGGATCTGGAGCACGATTGCGACACCTCTCCCTCGAACCATGATGAGCCGCTCCTAGCGACCGATCAGGTGCATTACGCGGGCCAGCCGCTTTACCTCGTCGTGGCCACCAGCCACCTCGCCGCGCGCCGGGCCGCGCAACTGGGCAAACCGCAGATCACCCCGCGCGATCCGATCCTGACGGTGGAACAGGCGCTCGACGCCAACAGCCGTTTCGAGGACGGCCCCCGCATCTACCAGAAGGGAGATGCCGAGGCCGCGCTGGCGAAGGCCGGCCGCCGCCTCTCGGGCCAGATCGAGATGGGCGGGCAGGAGCATTTCTACCTCGAAGGTCAGGCCGCTATGGCGCTGCCGCAGGACAATGGCGACATGCTGGTGCATTCCTCGACCCAGCACCCGACCGAAATTCAGCATAAAGTCGCCCATGCCATTGGCCGCCCCATGCACGCCGTGCGGGTCGAGACCCGGCGCATGGGCGGCGGTTTCGGCGGCAAGGAAAGCCAGGGCAACGCGCTGGCCATCGCCTGTTCCGTGGCCGCATCGCTGACCGGCAAGCCCTGCAAGATGCGCTATGACCGCGACGACGACATGATCGTCACCGGCAAGCGGCATGATTTTCGTGTCGCGTATGACGTGGGCTTCGACGAGACGGGCCGCATCACCGCGCTGGACGTGACCCATTACACCCGCTGCGGCTGGTCGATGGACCTGTCGCTGCCCGTGGCCGATCGTGCCATGCTGCATGCCGACAACGCCTATCACTTGCGCGACATCCGCATCACCTCGCACCGCCTGCGGACCAATACCGCCAGCGCCACGGCCTTCCGCGGCTTCGGCGGGCCGCAGGGGATCGTCGGCATCGAACGGGTGATGGACCATATCGCCCATGAGCTGGGCCTCGATCCGCTCGCCGTGCGCCGGGCGAATTACTACAGCGACAACGCCCACCGCCCGACCGAGGTGGAGAACACCGGCACCGCGATCGACAACCGCACCCCGCCGGATGCCGAGGCCGATCTGTCATCACGCGGCGCGCCCCCTGCGCCCGGCGCGCAACCGTCGATCCCGGCCACCCCCTCGGACGTGCAGACCACGCCCTACCAGCAGCCGGTCACCGACTGCATCGTCAACGCGCTGACCGACCGGCTGGTCGAAAGCTGCGATTACGACGCGCGTCGCGCCGCCATTGCCGAGTGGAACGCGAAAAGCCCGCTGATGAAGCGCGGCATCGCGATCACCCCGGTGAAATTCGGCATCTCCTTCACGCTCACTCACCTCAATCAGGCGGGCGCGCTGGTGCATGTCTACCAAGACGGCTCGATCCACCTGAACCACGGCGGCACCGAGATGGGCCAAGGGCTGTTCCAGAAGGTGGCGCAGGTCGCCGCCGCGCGCTTCGGCGTCTCGCCCGAGGTGGTCAAGATCACCGCCACCGACACCGCCAAGGTGCCCAATACCTCGGCCACAGCGGCCTCCTCGGGATCGGACCTCAACGGCATGGCGGCGCAGAACGCCTGCGACACGATCCGCGACCGGATGGCCGCGCATCTGGCCGAACGCTACCAGACCACCCCCGATCAGGTGGTATTCGCCGACGGCATGGTGCGCATCGACGGAGAGGAGATCACCTTCGCCGCCGCCGCCGCCTCGGCCTATGAGAACCGCGTGAGCCTTTCCGCCACCGGCTATTACAAGACGCCCGAGATCGAATGGGACCGGATCGCCGGACGCGGGCGGCCGTTCTACTATTTCGCCTATGGCGCGGCCTGCACCGAGGTGGTGATCGACACGCTAACCGGCGAAAACCGCATCCTGCGCACCGATATCCTGCATGACGCCGGGGCCTCGCTGAACCCCGCGCTCGACATCGGCCAGATCGAGGGCGGCTACGTGCAGGGCGCGGGCTGGCTCACGACCGAGGAACTGGTCTGGGACGAGAGTGGCACCCTGCGCACCCATGCGCCCTCGACCTACAAGATCCCCGCCTGTTCGGACCGCCCGCCAGTCTTCAACGTGGCGCTCTGGGACCAGCCGAACCCGGCGCAAACGGTCTACCGCTCCAAGGCCGTGGGCGAGCCGCCCTTCATGCTCGGCATCTCGGCCTTCATGGCGCTGTCGGATGCGGTGGCGGCCTGCGGCCCGCATTACGGCGACCTGCAAGCCCCGGCCACCGCCGAGGCCGTGCTCACCGCCGTTGGACGGGCGCGGAAATGACCGCGATCTTCATCGAGGTCACCGCCACGCGCGGATCGGCCCCGCGGGATGCGGGCACGGCGATGAAGGTCACGTCTGACGCGATCGCGGGCACTATCGGGGGCGGGGCGCTGGAACATCAGGCCATCGCCCACGCCCGCCAGATGCTGGCCGAGGGCCGGTGCGAAGACACCCAGACCCTGCCGCTCGGCCCCGGTCTGGGCCAATGCTGCGGCGGCGCGGTGAGCTTGCGCTACACCACGACGCCGCGCCCGCTGGACGCGGCCACCCCCCTGCCCCTGCCGGATGTACAAAGCGACGTGCCGCTATGGCTCTGGGGCGCAGGGCATGTGGGCCGGGCGGTGGTGGCCGCCTGCCCGCCCCGGGCCTTCGATCTGACATGGATCGACAGCGCCCGCGACCGTTTCCCCGACCAGATCCTGCCCCATGTCACCGTCACCCCCGCCGCCGACATGCCGCGGTTGGCCGCCCATGCGCCGCGCGAGGCGCATCACCTGATCTTCACCTATTCCCATGACATCGACCTCGCACTCTGTGCCGCGCTGCTCAATCGCGGCGCCGCGAGCGTCGGGCTGATCGGCTCTGACACAAAAAAGTCACGGTTTTCCCGCCGCTTGCGTGACATGGGGTTGGATCCCTCTGGCATCACCTGTCCAATTGGCGATAAATCGCTGGGCAAGCTGCCTGCGCAAATTGCCCATGGTGCGCTGATCGCCCTCATCGCCCGGACCCAGACAAAGGTTTCCGCATGACTGATTCACTTCTCGACCTCACCGGGTTGACCAAGGCCTACCCCGGCGTCGTCGCGAACGATGACGTTTCCCTGCGGATCGCTCCGGGCGAGGTTCACGCCCTGCTGGGCGAGAACGGCGCGGGCAAATCCACTTTGGTTAAAATGATCTACGGGCTGGTCAAACCAGACGCGGGCCAGATGCTAATGCGGGGGGAGAGCTTTGCCCCCACCGACCCGCACGCCGCGCGGCAGGCGGGCGTGGGCATGGTGTTTCAACATTTCTCGCTTTTCGATGCGCTCAGCGTGGCGGAAAACATCGCGCTCGGCATGGAAAACCCGCCGCGGATGCGCGAGCTTAGCCAACAGATCCGCGATGTGTCGGACACCTACGGCCTGCCGCTTGCGCCGGACCGCACCGTCGGCGACCTCTCGGCGGGGGAACGTCAGCGGGTGGAGATCATCCGCTGCCTGCTGCAAGAGCCCAAACTGCTGATCATGGACGAGCCGACATCGGTTCTGACCCCGCAAGAGGTTGAAATCCTGTTCAAAACCCTGCGCAAGCTCAGCGCAGAGGGCACCGCGATCCTTTATATCTCGCACAAGCTCGAAGAAATCCGCAGCCTTTGCGACAGCGCGACGATCCTGCGCTTGGGCAAGGTCGTCGGCCATTGCACCCCGCGTGAGACCTCGGCGCGCGACATGGCAGAGATGATGGTGGGCTCCGCGCTGAAAACGCCGACCCGCGACAGCAAGGAACCGGGCGAAGTGGCGCTGACGCTGAACAATCTTTCGGCCCGGTCTGCCCATGCCTTTGGCATGCCGCTGCGCGATATTTCCGTCGAGGTGCGGCGCGGGGAGGTGCTGGGCATCGGCGGCGTCGCGGGCAATGGGCAGGACGAATTGCTCAACGCGCTCTCGGGCGAAACACTGGTCGGCGCGGGGATGATCACCTTTGACGGGCGCGACATTGGGCTGCTCGGCCCCACCGCCCGCCGCGCGCTTGGCGTCTTGACCGCCCCCGAGGAGCGGCTGGGCCACGCCGCCGTGCCGGACATGTCGCTGACGGAAAACGCCATGCTGACCGGGGCCGCCCGTGAGGGGCTGGAGCGCGGCGGCATGCTCGACTGGGGCAAGGCGCGCAGCTTTGCCGAGAAGATCATCAAGACCTTCGACGTGCGCACCCCCGGCCCCGCCAATGCCGCGCGCTCGCTCTCAGGCGGCAACCTGCAAAAATTCGTCATCGGGCGCGAGGTGCTGCAACGGCCCGAGCTGCTGGTCGTGAACCAACCGACATGGGGCGTCGATGCCTCTGCCGCCGCCGCGATCCGGCAGGCGCTTTTGGACCTCGCCTCAAACGGGACCGCCGTGATCGTCATCAGCCAAGACCTTGATGAGCTGATGGAGATTTCCGACAATTTCGCCGCCCTGAACGAAGGCCGCCTGTCGCCCTCTCGCCCCGCGCAGGGGCTGACCGTCGAAGAGATCGGCCTGATGATGGGCGGGGCACATGGCATGGAGGTGGCGCATGTCTAAGCCGAGCCTCTCATCTTTCACTCTGACCATTGGGGGTGATCTGTGATCCGCCTTGAAAAGCGTCCGCAGCCCAGCCGGGCCCTCTCGCTGTCGACACCGATCATGGCGGTGCTGGCGACATTCATCTTCGGCGGGCTGCTGTTCGCGGCCTTGGGCAAAGACCCGATCGAGGCGCTGCAAACGATCTTTTGGCAGCCCCTGTTTGGCGATTACGCCTTTTACTACCGCCCGCAACTGCTAATCAAAGGCGCACCCTTGGTGCTGATCGCCATCGGCCTCAGCCTTGGGTTCAAGGCGGGCATCTGGAACATCGGGGCCGAGGGGCAGTATATCATGGGCGCCCTCTTTGGCGCGGGCGTGGGGCTGGCTTTCTACCCGCTTGAGGCCTGGTATATCTTCCCGCTGATGGTCCTCGCCGGGGCGCTCGGCGGATGGCTCTGGGCGATGATCCCGGCCCTTCTCAAGGTGCGGTTTGGCACCAATGAAATCCTCGTCTCGCTGATGCTGGTCTATGTGGCGGAACAGTTCCTTGCCTCCATGTCACTCGGATTGCTGAAAAATCCCGAAGGCTACGGCTTTCCCGGCTCGCGCAACCTGCAACAATACGCCTCGGCCCATAACGCCGAACTCTTCGCAGGCTCTGGCATGCACTGGGGCGTGGTCGCAGCACTGATCGCGGTGATCTTTGCCTATGTCCTGCTCGCACGGCACCGTCTGGGCTTTGCCATCCGCGTCACCGGGGAGGCCCCCCGCGCGGCGCGCTTTTCCGGCGTGAACCCGGCGCGGCTGGTGCTGTTTTGCCTCGGCACCTCTGGCCTGCTCGCCGGTCTTGCGGGCATGTTCGAGGTCGCTGGCCCCTCGGGTCAGGTCACCATCGACTTTAACGTGGGCTATGGCTTTACGGCGATCATCGTGGCCTTCCTTGGCCGGTTGCACCCGATCGGCATTCTGCTCGCCGGGGCGCTGATGGCGCTGACCTATATCGGCGGGGACATCGCGCAGTCCAACCTCGGCCTGCCCGCCGCCGCCATTCAGGTGTTCCAAGGCATGCTCCTGTTCTTCCTGCTCGCGCTGGACGTTTTCACTCATTACCGGCTGCGCTTTGGCGCGGCGGAGGCTGCCTGATGGATCTTTCCGCAATCAACCCGCTTTTGTTCGTCGCAGGTTTCCTCGTGGCCGCGACGCCGCTGATCTTCGCCGCCATCGGAGAACTCGTGGTCGAGAAATCCGGCGTGCTAAACCTCGGCGTCGAAGGCATGATGATCACCGGCGCGATCTGCGGCTTTGCCACGGCGGTCGAGACCGGATCGCCGCTTTTGGGCTTCGCCGCCGCCGCCGCGGGCGGTGCCGTGCTCAGCCTGCTCTTCGCCTTCCTAACCCAAGTGGCACTGGCCAATCAGGTCGCCTCGGGCCTGTCGCTCACGCTCTTCGGCCTCGGCCTCTCGGCCCTGATCGGGCAGAGCTACGTCGGGATCAAGCCGCCGCGGCTGGGTGACATCGACTTCGGCCCGCTGGTCGATATCCCCGTGATCGGGCCAATCCTCTTCACCCATGACATCATCCTCTACCTCGGCATCGCGCTGGTTGCCGGGGTCTGGGCGGTGCTGAAATTCACCCGCGCGGGCCTGATCCTGCGCGCTGTAGGAGAGAGCCACGACGCAGCCCATGCGCTCGGCTACAAGGTCAAGCGCATCCGCACTGCGGCAATCCTCTTTGGCGGCGCCTGCGCGGGCCTGGGCGGGGCTTACATCAGCCTCATTCGCGTGCCGCAATGGACCGAAGGCATGACCGCCGGCATCGGCTGGATCGCCCTTGCCCTTGTCGTCTTCGCCTCTTGGAAGCCATGGCGCGCGCTTTTGGGTGCCTATCTTTTCGGCGGCATCACCCAGTTGCAGTTGAACTTGCAAGGCGCGGGCGTTGCCATTCCGGTAGAGTATCTGGCAATGTCGCCGTATATCATCACCATCATCGTTCTGGTGGTGCTGTCGGCGGACAAAAGCGCCGCGCCGGCCTCGCTGGGCCGTACCTTCCACGCCTCGAACTAGGGGCACCACGTCACGCGGCATCGCCCGCACATCAAGCCCCGGCAAAGGGGCACGCAAACAGGGGAAACCTCATGAAACTAACCACCCTTATGACCAGCGCGGCCCTTGCGCTCGGCCTTGCTTCGGGCGCTGTGGCCCAAGACAAGACCAAGGTCGGCTTTGTCTTTGTCGGCCCCGTGGGCGACGGCGGCTGGACCTATGAGCATAACGAAGGCCGTTTGGCCGTCGAAGAAGAGTTCGGCGACAAGGTCGAAACCGTCTTCGTTGAAAGCGTGGCCGAGGGCCCCGATTCCGAACGTGTGATGACGCAGATGGCGCTCGACGGTGCCGATCTGATCTTCACCACCTCCTTTGGCTACATGGACCCCACCATCAACGTGGCCAAGAAATTCCCCGATGTGAAATTCGAGCACGCCACCGGCTACAAACGCGCCGACAACGTCTCGACCTATTCCGCGCGTTTCTACGAAGGCCGCGCCATTCAGGGCCACATCGCGGGCTCCATGACTGAGAGCAACATCATCGGCTACATCGGCTCCTTCCCGATCCCGGAAGTGATCCGCGGCATCAACTCCGCCTATATCCACGCCAAGAAGGTAAACCCCGACGTTCAGTTCAAAATCGTCTGGGCCTACACGTGGTTTGACCCGGCCAAAGAAGCCGACGCCGCCAAGGTGCTGATCGAACAGGGCGCCGACGTGGTGCTGCAACACACCGATTCCACCGCGCCGCAGGCCGCTGCGCAGGAAGCGGGCAACGTGATCACCTTTGGCCAAGCCTCCGACATGGCGCAATATGCACCCAAGCCGCGCGTGTCCTCGATCATCGACAACTGGGCGCCCTATTACATCGACCGCGTCAAAGCGGTCATGGACGGCACATGGGAAAGCCAAGACACATGGGACGGCATCGGGCCGGGCATGGTCGGCATTGGTGAGATCACCGACGCCGTACCCGCAGATGTGAAAGCCGAAGCGCTGGAACTGAAAGAGAAAATTGCATCGGGCGAGTACCACCCCTTCACCGGTCCGATCAACAAACAGGACGGTTCCGCATGGCTGGCCGAAGGCGAGACCGCAGATGACGGCACGCTGGCGGGCATGAACTTCTATGTCGAAGGCATCGAAGGCACCATTCCTGAGTAAGCCGAACCGGCTGACCGACAACAGGGGCGCACGGTCAACCGCGCGCCCCTTTTTCGTCGCCGCCCCGGTCGGGGCCCCATGCGTGCGGTCCCCAAGCGCGCCGCCGCCTGCCCCTGCGTAAACCCATTGCGCGCGGGCAGCGCACATGCCACCAATCTGGCATGATACAGATGCTCACCAGCCTTGATGGCACCCCCGCCAGCCGCCTCGCCTTCGGCACCATGCAGTTCGGCGGGCGCGCCGATGCGGCAGCCTCCCGCGCGATGTTCGACGCCTGTATCGAGGCCGGGATCACCCATTTCGACACGGCCCATGTCTATACCGACGGGGCGTCAGAGCGGCTGTTGGGCCAGTTCGTCCAAGACCGCCGCGAAAGCCTGATCGTCGCCACCAAAGCCGCCTATACCGGGGGCGCGGGCCGGGCCAATATCCTCGCCTCTGCCGAGACATCCCGCCAGCGGATGCAGCTTGATACGCTCGATGTGCTCTACCTCCACCGCTTCGATCCCGGCACCCCGCTGACCGAAAGCTTCGCCGCGCTGGCCGACCTGCAACAACAGGGCCATATCCGCCAAGTGGGCCTGTCGAACTTCGCCGCATGGCAGGTCGTAAAAGCCGCCCATATCGCCGCCGACTTCGGGCTTGAGATCGCGGTGATCCAACCAATGTACAACCTCGTCAAACGTCAGGCCGAGGTCGAGATCCTGCCGATGGCCCATGACCTCGACATATTGGTCGCCCCCTACTCCCCGCTGGGCGGTGGGCTGTTGACCGGGAAATACGCTGAGGGCGGCACTGGCCGCCTCAGCGAGGATGACCGCTATGCCGCCCGCTACGGGCAAGAGGGGATGCACGGCGCCGCTGCCGGTCTTGCCGCCCTCGCGCGGGATCTCGGCACCCATCCCGCAACACTCGCCGTGGCTTGGGCAGCGGCCCATCCCACGAAGCCGACGCCGATCATCTCGGCCCGCTCCTTGGCCCAACTAGAGCCGTCGCTCGCCGCGCTGACCTACCTGATGACGCCGCAGACCTACGCTGCCATCTCGGCCCTGTCGCCCACACCGCCCCCGGCCACCGACCGGCTGGAAGAGCAGGCATGAGCCGCCTGCCCCCCAACGCCAGCGTCGCCGAAGACGCAGGCGGCGACCGCCTCTTCGCCCCTGCCGCCGCGCGCAATCTCGACGCGCTTTGCGACCTGCTGGCCACCCACGCCCCGCCCCGGGGCCGTGCGCTGGAAATCGCCAGCGGCACCGGCCAACATGTCGTGGGCTTCGCCAAACGCCTGCCGGGCCTTAGATGGCAACCCAGCGACATCGACACCGCCCGCCGCGCCAGCATTAACGCCTATGCAGCCGAGGCCGCTTCGCCCAATATCGCCCCCGCCCTGCCGCTCGACGCGACCGCGCCCGGCTGGGCGGGCGACCACGGCCCCTTCGACCTGATCATGCTGGCCAATTTGCTGCATCTGATCTCGCCCCCCGCCACCCGGTGCCTGATCGATGAGGCCGCCGCAGCCCTCGCCCCCGGCGGCACGCTGATCCTCTACGGCCCGTTCAAGCGCGACGGCCAAACCACCTCCCCCGGCGATACCCGCTTTGACGCCCAACTGCGCGCCGCCGACCCCGCGATTGGCTATAAAGACAATACCGAGATGGCCCGCTGGCTCAGCGATGCAGCCCTCAGCCCGATCGACGAAGTGGACATGCCCGCCAACAATCTCGCCTTCATCGCCAGAAAGCCCAGCCCATGATCCTCCGCCGCGCGCTGATCCTCTCGCTCCTCGCCCTCGCCGCCTGCGGCAACCCCGACAGCCCGCCCTCGGCCGCGCCCGGCGTGCTCTTTCCCGCCGCCTTCGGCGACAGCGACCCGGTGAGTTTCAAAGGCCGCACCCCCGCCGCCTACCCCGTGCACGGCATCGACGTGGCCCGTTTCCAAAACGATATCGACTGGAACACCGCCCGACGCGCCGGGGTGAACTTCGCCTTCATCAAGGCCACCGAAGGCGGCGACCTCAAAGACATCAACTTCGACAGCCACTGGCAAGGCGCGGGCCAAGCCGCCGTGAAACGCGGCGCCTATCATTTCTACTATTTCTGCACCCCTCCCGAGGATCAGGCCCGCTGGTTCATCCGCAACGTGCCCAAGACAGGCGGCATGCTGCCCCCGGTGCTTGATATGGAATGGAACCCCTTCTCCCCCACCTGCGCCCATGTCCGCCCGCCCGCCGCCGACGTCCGCGATCAAATGCGCCGCTGGCTGCGCGTGGTCGAGGCCCATTACGGCCAACGCCCGATCATCTACACCACACCCAAATTCTACCGTGAGAACGACCTTGGCCGCTTCCGGGGATACGACTTCTGGCTGCGCACCACCGCCAAAACCCCAGCCGAAGCCTACCCCGGCCAAACATGGCGCTTCTGGCAATACAGCGCTACGGGCATTGTCCCCGGCATCGGCGGCGACGTGGACCTCAACGCCTTCTCAGGCAGCCGCGCCGACTGGCAAAACTGGGTCGCCACCCGCGCCCTGCGCTAAAGCCAACGGGAGGGCGCCCTTCCCCCTCCTTCATCCTTTCTCAAATACCTCTGCGCCACCCCGCCGCAAAGGCGACGCGATCGGTTACTCCCAAACCAAACGCCTCCAACGAAAACGCCACCCCGCCCGCTTCATCCTTTCCCAAATACCTCTGCACAACGTCCACCCCAGACGCCACGCCAGCCTTCACCCCCGCGCATAATACCGCGCCACAACGAACAGCCCGCCCACCAACAAAAGCGGCAACAAGAATATCCGAAATATATGTACCCCCAGCACCGCCAACAGCGCGCCGATCAACTCATCCGCGCGGCTCCAAAGGTTGCTGGCAAGCTGCCGATACTCCGTCAAACCCGGTTCTTCCTCACCCAAAGCCTCGCTGCCGCCGACATGGGCGGTGATCTCCTCGATCACCTCCATGTTCCGCAGATAGACCCCTTCGGTGAGCGCCCCCGCCAGCGGCTCAGACACAACCAAGGCAAGCGGAAGCGCCAGCCCCAAAAACCCGCCATACCATGCCAACCGCCGGGGCAGCCCCGCATGACCGCGCTTGCTCAAGGTCCAAACTGCCAGTGCGACAGACAACAGCCCCAGCCCAATCGCACTCACCGGACCAAGCGCCACGGCGATCACCCCCGTGGCCACCATGACACCGAAAACCAGCCCCGCGATCCGCTCCACCGTGTCGTCAATCGGCTCCAACACCTTTAAAGGCCGCGCCGAGCCGGAGGCGATGAAGGACAGCCCCACCTCGATCTCCTGCGCGGTGGAGAGAAAGGCATTCAACGTGCGCAGCGTGACATAAGAGGCCGCCGCCGTGGTCGCCACATCCGCGGCATAGCCCTGCGCCGCGCCGACCACGGGATTGTCGCGCAGCAGCGCCGCCGTCAGCGCCAATACGCAAAAGAGTGCCAGCAGCCCGCGCCGGATCAACCGTCCGCCCGGATGCGCTGGTTCTTAGGATCATAGGGGCTGTCTTCGACCACCTCGGCCTCCCACAGTTGATCAAGCATCTTTACCTTCAGCCTCGTGCCTACCACCGCATCCTCGGGTTTGACATAGCCCATGCCGATGCTCTTGCCGAAGGCCACGGAATAGCCCCCCGAGGTCAGCCGCCCGGTCCGGCTCTCGCCATTGTAAAGCACCTCGCGGCCCCAAGGGTCGGCATCCTCTGGCCCGTCGATCAGCACGGTCACGCATTTCGCGCGGATGCCGTGATCGACCATCGCCTGCTTCCCGTGAAACTCTTTGTTCAGGTCCACGAAGCGCGGCAAATCCGCTTCCAAAGGCGTCGCATCCCGGCCCAACTCATGCCCAAAGGCGCGATAGCTCTTCTCCTGCCTCAGCCAGTTCTGCGCCCGCGCGCCGACCAGCTTCATCCCATGCGGCGTGCCTGCCTTCTCCAACTGGTCGAACAGATGGTTCTGCATCTCGATCGGGTGATGCAACTCCCAGCCAAGCTCCCCGGTATAGGCCACCCGGATCGCGCGCACCGGCACCATGCCCAACTCGATGTCGCGCATGGTGAGCCACGGAAACCGCTTGTTGCTGAGCACCGTCTCCGGCTCCGCATCCCGCACCAAAGCGCCCAGCACATCACGCGACTTCGGCCCGGCAATCGCGAAAACACCCCACTGCGTGGTCACGTCATGACATTCCACGTAGCCGACCTCAGGCATCTTATCGGCAATCGCCTTGCGCAGATAATCGCTGTCATAGGCCGTCCATGCCCCCGCCGAGACGAGGTAATATTCGTCCTGCGCCAAACGCACGATGGTATATTCCGTCCGCGTCGTCCCCGCCCCGGTCAAGGCATAGGTCAGGTTGATCCGCCCCACCGAAGGCAGCTTGTTGCAGGTGAACCAATTCAGAAACGCCGTCGCCCCCGGCCCGCGGACCAGATGTTTGGTAAAGGCCGTAGCATCGATCAGCCCGACCCCCTCACGGATCGCCCGCGCCTCATCGACCGCATATTGCCACCAGCCCCCGCGCCGGAACGAGCGGCTGTCGTGATCGCTAAACCCCTCGGGCGCAAAATAATTCGGCCGCTCCCAGCCATTCACCTGCCCGAACTGCGCCCCCCGCGCCGCCTGCCGGTCATAGGCGGGCGAGGTGCGCAGCGGACGGCACGCGGGCCGCTCCTCGTCAGGATGGTGCAGGATATAAACGTGGTCGTAGGCTTCCTCATTCTTGCGCGCGGCATATTCCGTGGTCATCCAATCGCCGTAGCGTTTGGGATCAAGGCTCGCCATATCGATCTCGGACTCGCCCTCCACCATCATCTGCGCCAGATAATAGCCGGTGCCGCCCGCCGCCGTGATCCCAAAGGAAAACCCTTCCGCCAGCCACATATTCCGCAGCCCCGGCGCTGGCCCCACCAAGGGGTTGCCATCGGGCGTATAGCAAATCGGCCCGTTGAAATCATCCTTCAGCCCGCAATCCTCGGCCGAGGGGATGCGGTGGTTCATCGCCATATATTGCTCTTCGATCCGCTCAAGATCGAGCTGAAACAGATCGGCCCGGAAACTGTCTGGCACCCCATATTCAAACCGCGCCGGCGCGCCCTTCTCATAAACCCCAAGGATCCAGCCACCACGCTCTTCGCGCACATAGCTCTGCGCATCGGCATCGCGGATCACCGGATGTTCCCCATGCCCCGCCGCCCGGTAATCGACCAAGGCCGGATCGCGGTCCATGACGATGAACTGATGTTCCACGGGAACCGCTGGCATCTTGATGCCCAGCATCCGCGCCGTGCGCTGCGCATGGTTGCCGCTCGCAGTCACCACATGTTCCGCCGTAATGACGATCTGCTCGTCCGACGGCACAAGGTTGCCGCCCTTCTCGACCATCTTGGTGCAGGTCACTTCCCAATGCGTTCCATTCCAATGGAACCCATCCGCCTGCCACTTGCGCTCGATCGCCACACCACGCTGCCGCGCGCCCTTGGCCATCGCCATGGTCACATCGGCGGGGTTAATATAGCCATCAGTCTGATGATAAAGCGCCCCCTTCAAATCCGATGTCTCGATCAGCGGCCACTTCGCCTTGATCTCATCGGGGGTAAGCCATTGATAGGGCACACCACAGGTCTCGGCGGTGGAAGCATAGAGCATATACTCATCCATCCGCGCATCCGTCTGGGCCATACGCAGATTGCCCACCACGGCAAAGCCCGCGTTCAACCCCGTCTCCGCCTCCAGCCTCTTATAAAACTCGACCGAATACTGATGAATATGAGTCGTCGCATAAGACATGTTGAACAAAGGCAAAAGCCCCGCCGCATGCCAAGTCGAGCCAGAGGTCAACTCGTCCCGCTCCAAGAGCATCACATCATCCCAACCGGCCTTCGCCAGATGATAGGCAATCGACGTGCCAACCGCGCCGCCCCCGACAACCAATGCTTTGACTTGCGTTTTCATCTGCCAATCCCCCTGCGCTAGGCCCACTCCCGTTGTACGCAGCAGCACCACGCCCCGCAGGCAGCAGCCGACCCAACATCGCCAAAAACCGACCTCACCCGCTCCCCCAAAGCGCCACCTCAGCCCCAGCGGGCCCCCTCACCTTCATCCTTTCTCAAATACCCTGCACCACCTCTCCTGCCGCACTACATCAAGGCAGACCACACCGCCCCTCCACCTTCATCCTTTCCCAAATACCCTGCACGACCCCTCCCGCCGCACAACATCAGGGAAAAACACCCAACTCACCCCGGCAAAATCTTCCCCGGGTTCATAATATTCTGCGGATCCAGCGCCGCCTTTAGGGTCGCCATCACATCCACCGCAGCCCCCAATTCCTTGCGCAGATAGGGCCGCTTGCCCTGCCCGATCCCATGTTCGCCGGTGCAGGTCCCGTCCATCGAAATCGCCAGTTCCGCCAACCAGCTGACGAAAGCCTCGCCGCGTGCGACTTCCTCGGGGTCGTCCATGTCGATCAACAAGGACGCATGGAAATTCCCGTCCCCTGCATGGCCCACGATGGGGGCGATCAACTGCAACTCTTCCGCCCGCGCTTGGGCCGCCACCACGGCATCGGCGAGGCGCGAGATCGGCACGCAGACATCCGTGGCCACCGCCTTGCAGCCCGGTCTCAGCGCCAGCACCGCCCAATAGCCGTCATGGCGGGCCTGCCATAGCTTGCTGCGCTCTTCGGGGGTCGTCGTCGCGGCATAGCCGCTGCCGCCGAACTCTTCCGAGAGCATGCCAAAGGTCTCGGCCTGTTCCACCACGCCCGCTTCGGAGCCGTGGAATTCCAGCAGCAAAAGCGGCGTTTCGGGCAGGGTCAGCTTGGAATAGGCGTTCACAGCCTTCACCACATCGGCGTCCAAAAGCTCGATCCGCGCCACCGGCAGGCCGTATTGGATGACCGCCATCACGGTCTCGCAGGCGGCCTGTACCGTCGGGAAGGAACAGCGGGCCGAGGACATCGCCTCGGGGATGCCTTGCAGGCGCAGGGTGATCTCGGTGATGATCCCCAGCGTCCCTTCCGAGCCCACGAAAAGCCGCGTCAAATCATAGCCCGCGGAAGATTTCCGCGCCCGCCCGCCGGTGCGGATCACCCGGCCATCGGCCAGAACCACCTCAAGGCTCAGGACGTTGTCCTTCATCGTGCCATAGCGCACCGCATTGGTACCGCTGGCCCGCGTCGCGGTCATCCCCCCGAGCGACGCATTGGCGCCGGGGTCGATCGGAAAGAACAGCCCCTGATCGCGCAGATGGGTGTTGAGCGCCTCGCGGGTCACGCCGGGCTGCACCCGGCAGTCCAGATCGCCGGCATTGACCTCAAGCACGCGGTCCATCTGCATGACATCTATGCAAACCCCGCCCGCCGGGGCGTTCACATGCCCCTCAAGCGAAGTGCCCGTGCCGAAGGGGATCACCGGCAGCCGATGGGCGGCGCAGATACGCACCGCCTGCGCCACCTCTTCGGTCGAGCGCGCCATGACCACCGCATCAGGCGCCTGCGTGTCGATCCATGTGGTGGTGTGGCCGTGCTGTTCGCGAATGGCTTGGCCGGTCAGCAGATTGTCCCCGAAGGCTTGTTGCAACTCGTCCAGCGCGGCGGTGATCCCCACCTCATTTCGCGGCAAATCTGCGATTTTCGTCACGTTTTATCTCCCAATAGCATCCTCACGCCGCAAAATCCTGCGGCGGCATCTTTGTAAATTAATCATCCGAAAGGCCCACGTTGCCGCAGCCGTCCGTGGGTCAAAGCATGGAGGGCACGACCTGATCCGGCGGGCGGTGGCCATCATCGAAGGTCTTGATATTGATCAGGACTTTCTCGCCCATCTCAATCCGCCCTTCCAATGTGGCGGAGCCCATATGCGGCAGCAGCACGACGTTCTTTAGCTCGCGCAGGCGCGGATTGATCTCACGACCATGTTCATAGACGTCCAGCCCCGCGCCCTTGATATCGCCAGATCGCAGCATCCGCGTCAGCGCGTTCTCGTCGATCACCTCCCCGCGCGAGGTGTTCACGATCACCGCGTCGGGCTTCATCAGGCCCAAGCGGCGGGCGTTCATCAGATGGAAGGTGCTGGGGGTATGGGGGCAGTTGATGCTGATCACGTCCATCCGGCTGACCATCTGATCAAGGCTCTCCCAATAGGTGGCCTCTAGCTCGCCCTCGATCTCTTCGCGCAGGCGTTTGCGGTTGTGGTAATGCACCTGCATGCCAAAGGCCCGCGCCCGGCGCGCCACGGCCTGACCGATCCGGCCCATGCCCAAAATGCCCAGCCGGCGCCCGCCAACGCGGCCCCCCAAGAGTGCCGTAGGCGCCCAGCCGTCCCAATTGCCCGATTGCATCACCGCCATGCCCTCGGGCATGCGGCGGGTCACGGCGAGGATCAGCGCCATGGTCATATCGGCGGTATCGTCGGTCAGCACGCCGGGGGTGTTCGACACCAGCACGCCGCGCTGGCGCGCGGTGGCCACATCAATGTGATCGACCCCGGCCCCGTAGTTGGCGATCAGCTTCAACCGCTCGCCCGCCTGCGTGATCAGCGGCGCGTCGATCTCATCTGTGATCGTGGGCACCAGCACATCGGCCTGACGCATCGCCGCGCCCAATTCCTCGCGGGTCATGGGCCTGTCATCTTCGCGCAGGGTCACGTCAAACAGCTCTGACAGCCGTGTTTCCACGGCCTCTGGCAACCGTCGCGTCACTACAACACTCAACCGCTTCTTTGACATGCCTGCTCTCCCGGTCTTGGCGTCGCCTCGTTTCGCGGGCATGGTGTCTCATGCAGCGACGAGGCACAAGAACTCGCGCCCGAAAAAGAGCAACAATAACCCGCAGATTTGCACAGCACCGACCCACAGCAGTGAACCGCATAGCAGGCAATTCAATGATAACCGCTTTCTTTCGCAGCGCCCTGATGGTGGGCGCGCTGCTTCTGGCACAGCCGACCTCCGGCGTCGCAGAAGAGGCGCGCGGTCAGGTCACGAACCTGCCCCTGCCCCGTTTCGTTTCGATGAAAGCCTCCGAAGGCAACGTGCGCCGCGGCCCGTCCCTGTCACACCGGATCGACTGGGTCTACAAACGCCGCGACCTGCCGCTGAGGATCACCGCCGAACATGGCCATTGGCGCCGGGTCGAAGACCGCGACGGTATGGGCGGCTGGGTCCACTACTCGCTTTTGTCCGGCACCCGCACGGTGCTGGTCGAACAGGACATGCTGCAACTGCGCATCAATCCCGACCCCAAAGCCGCCGTGGTGGCACGGTTGGAACTCGGCGTGGTGGCCCGTCTGGGCGAATGCACGCTGGAATGGTGCGAGCTGCGCTCGGGCGGCTTTACAGGCTGGGCGCCCAAGGTGCGGCTCTGGGGTGTTGGCCCCAAGGAGCTGCGCGAGTAACGCCCGCCCTCGCCACCGCAATTGCATGATCCCGGCGCATGCGCCACTCTGCCCGCGAAATTCAAGCCGGAGAGAGCGCCATGCAAGCCATCACCTATGACCAATTCGGAGCCGCCGCCGACGTGCTGCGTCTGTCGGAGGTCGACAGCCCCGCCCCGCAAGCCGGAGAGGTCTGCGTCGCGCTCAGCCATTCGGGCGTGAACCCGTCGGACGTGAAGGCCCGCGCGGGCACCCGCCCCGGCGTGACCAAACCGCCCTTCCCGCAGGTCATCCCCCATAGCGACGGCGCGGGAGAGATCGTCGCCGTGGGCGCGGGCGTCGATGCGAGCCGCGTGGGCCAGAAGGTCTGGATCTGGAACGGCCAGTGGCAACGCGGCTTTGGCACGGCCGCGCAGCAGATCACCCTGCCCGCCCATCAAGCCGTGCCCCTGCCCGATGGCGTCTCGTCCGAGGTCGGTGCGCAGCTTGGCATTCCGGGGCTGACCGCCTGCCACGCCGTCTTTGGCGGCGGCGGGGTGGCCGGGGAAACGGTGCTGATCCAAGGCGGCGCAGGCACGGTGGGCTATCTTGCAGTGCAACTGGCGAAATGGGGCGGGGCCAAGGTGATCGCCACCTGTAGCCCCCGCGACAACGATCTGCTGCGCGACGCAGGTGCCGATGCCGTATTCAACTACGCCGACCCCGATCTCGCCGCCGCCGTGCTTGATGCCAATGGCGGCAAGCCGGTCGACACCATCGTCGAGACGGAGTTCGGCCTGAACATCACCACCGACACCGAGGTCATCGCCCCCAATGGCCGCATCGCCGCCTATGGCTCGGCGGCGGAAATGTCGCCGGTGCTGCCCTTCTATCCGCTGCTGTTCAAAGCGGTCACCATCGACATCATCCTGATCTACCTGCTGCCCGCAGGCCCGCGCGAACAGGCAATCAACCGGTTGCACCACGCGCTGGAGGACGGCGCCCTCCGCTGCCCCGTCGACACGGTCCTGCCGCTTTCTGAGGCCGCCCGCGCCCATGAGTTGGTCGAGGCCGGACAGCGCAGCGGGGCGGTGCTGCTCGATTGTCAGGGGTAACGCGCTAATTGGCCAAGCTGCCGCCCCCGTCGCCTGGGGGCGGTGGCCCATCCCGCTGACGGAGTTCCCCCATGCGCCTCACCGCCGCCCTGCCCCGCCTGTTCCTGTGTCTGCTGCTGACCTTTGCGCTGCCGCTCGCCCCAGCCTTCGCGCAGACCAGCGACCAGCCCGAAGGAACCATCGCCGTCGAGGGCGACGCCACGGAGGACGCCGCCATCGCCAAGCGCATCCGCGCCATCCTGCGCGAGCTTGAGGGGTTCGAGAAGGTCCGCGTCTCTGTCGCCTCCGGCATCGTCACGCTGACCGGCACCACGCTCGACACCGCCAGCGCCGCGCGGCTGAACGATTTGGCGGGCCGTGTCGAAGGGGTGGTGGCGATCCGCAACGAGGTGCGCGAAAGCACCGATGTGGCCGAGCGCCTCAACCCCGCCGTGGCGCGTTTTCGCGACCGGATGGCGCAAGCCGTGGCCTTCCTCCCGCTGGCCTTAGTGGCGCTTGGCGTCTTTGGCCTGATCATCGTCGCCGGGCTGGCGCTGGCGCGGCTGCGCAACCCGTGGGATCGGCTCGCCCCCAACGCGTTCATCGCTGACATTTACCGCCAAATCATCCGGCTGGCCTTTGTCATCGCAGCCCTGGTGGTGGCGCTGGATATCCTCGGCGCCACGGCGCTGCTGTCGGGCATCCTTGGCGCGGCGGGGATTGTCGGCCTCGCCATCGGTTTCGCGGTGCGCGACACGGTCGAGAATTTCATCGCCTCCATCATGCTGTCGATCCGCCAGCCCTTTCGCCCCAACGACACGGTCGAGATCGACGGCGACACCGGCAAGGTGATCCGCCTGACGAGCCGCGCCACGATCCTGCTGACCTTTGACGGCAACCACCTGCGCATCCCCAATGCCACCGTTTTTAAAAGCCGGATTATCAACTATTCACGCAACGCCGAGCGGCGGTTCACCTTTACCCTCTCGGTCGCCAGCGACGCCGATCTGGCCCGCGCCCGTGATTTGGCGCTGGAGGTGCTGAACGGTTTGCCCTTCGTTCTGTCCAGCCCCGAAGCCGCCGCTTGGGTGGACGAGGTCGCCGATCACTGGATCAACATGCAATTCGCCGGTTGGATCAATCAAGAAAGCACCGATCTGGTCGCCGCCCGCAGCGAAGCGATTCGCCTAACCCTCTCAGCTTTCGATGCGGCGGGCCTCACCGCAGGGCCACCGGCCTATCAATTGCTCTCTCAAAGCGAATCGCCCTCCGACGGACCCGTCGATTCGCCGCAAACGGCAGCCGCGCCCACGAATCCCGCCGCTGTTCAGCCCGTCGAGCCCCAAACCGAGCGGGAATTGACCCGCATCGTCGCGCAGGAACGTGCCGAATTGCCCAGCAAAGACCTGCTCTCTGTTGATGCAGCCGAAGAATAGGCTAATTTCTTTAAAACGGGTCTTGCACCCGGGGCCAGAGAACTTTAGTTAGCGCCCTGTGTTGGGATGTAGCCAAGTGGTAAGGCAACTGTTTTTGGTACAGTGTACCGTAGGTTCGAATCCTACCATCCCAGCCAACACTTCCGAAAATATTTAGTTTTTCAGAGGCTTGGTCTTATCAGCTTCGTAGGGCTGAAGAGCAGGTTACACTGGCGTTTGGTCGCACAGACCGCGCGGGTAGTCCGTCACACCGTCCGGAGCGATGGCCGACTCGAAAGGCGGTCGTCATGGTCACTATCCCCTATCTCTGCACTAGACGCGGGCGCTTCTACGTCCGCCGGCGGATCCCGAAGTTTTCCACATATCATTTGCCCGTGATGGTCTCCTTGCGGACGACGGATCACTCGGCAGCGACTAGGTTATGCGTGCAACTGACCGCACACATGGACCGAATGCTCGACAACGACCTTCATATCGACTTGCCCACGGCAGAAGTCTCAGCCTTCTTTAAGGCTGAGCTCACCCGTTGGGTGGCATCGGCGCATCGCGTGCGGATGGTCGAGCGTATGGATGGCAGCCTGACGGCTAGATACGCCCACCGGGCCCACAATCGTCTGCCTTGTGGCGATCCTCTTTGCGCTGTCGGCGCTTGCGAGGCGTCGCTGAGCGACACCTCGCCTTAGAGCTGGGATACGCTCCCGGCCCTGATTATTCCGCCGATGTCGTCAAGCAGCCTCAGGGGCGCGGCGCCAGCCGGGGAAGGGGTCTGGCAGATCTTCCCACTGGTGGGGCACGAAGGTGCTCTCGTCGCCGACGAGGGCGGCATTGAGGGCGGCCGTAATCGCCGTCTTGTCCATGCCTGCGCCGATGAACACCAACTCCTGCCGGCGGTCGCCGTAGGGTTCCTGCCAGTGCTGCGCGAGATAGGCGCGGGCCTGCGGGTGATCGGGCCAGCGTTCGCGCGGCACCGTCGCCCACCAGTTGCCCATTGGCTTGACATTGCTAAGCGCGCCAGCGAGCGAGAACTCCGCCAGCCAGTCCGGACGTGTTGCAATCCAGAAATGGCCCTTCGCGCGGATGACGCCCGGTAGATCGCCAGTGAGGACATCATGGATCTTTTGCGGGTGGAACGGACGCCGCGCCCGGTAGACGAAAGAGGACACGCCGTATTCCTCGGTCTCCGGCACGTGATCGGCAAAGCCGTAAAGCTCCTTCGCCCACATCGGGTGCAGATGCGCCTTGTCAAAGTCGAACAGGCCGGTGCTCATGATACGGTCGGCCGGAACCTTGCTCTGGTCGGTTTCGATAATCTGCGCATCGGGATTTAGCGAGGTGATGATCTTGCGCGCGGCGTCGAGCTTCTCAGGCCCGGCGTCGGAGACCTTGTTGAGCACCACGACATCGGCAAATTCGATCTGGTCGACCAGCAGATCGACCAACGTGCGGTCGTCCGCATCGCCCAGGCTCTCGCCGCGGTCCCGCAGGAAGTCATGGCTGGAATAATCGTTCAGCAGGTTCACCGTATCGACCACGGTGACCATCGTGTCGAGGCGCGCGGCGTCTGATAGGCTCTCGCCGTTTTCGTCGCGGAAATCGAAGGTCGCGGCCACGGGCAGCGGCTCGGATATGCCGGTGCTTTCGATCAGCAGGTAGTCGAAGCGCCCCTCTTCGGCGAGGCGACGCACTTCGACCAGCAGGTCGTCGCGCAGGGTGCAGCAGATGCAGCCGTTGGTCATCTCGACAAGCTTTTCCTCGGTCTGGCTCAGGTCGGCGCCGCCGTCGCGCACGAGATCGGCGTCGATGTTCACCTCCGACATGTCGTTGACGATCACGGCGACGCGGCGCCCCTCGCGATTGTTGAGAACGTCGTTAAGAAGCGTGGTCTTCCCGGCGCCGAGAAAGCCCGACAGGACGGTGACAGGCAGGCGCTTATCGCTGGCTGGCATGGGGGGTCTCCATTAGCAAGTGGTATGTTATATCATAACATTAAGTGCGCGAAGGACTGACTGCAACCCGGTTTGCGGCGTCCGCTGACGATGAGGAATGACGGTGGCGTGAAGTCACTGCAGAGCAACTTCACAGACGGTCGCCGCGATCAGTGGATATAGATCGTGTCGTCATCCTGCTCGGGGTCGGTGACCGGGTCCAGCACTAGCAGCAGACGCGTCTCCCCGGTCCCCGCGATCGGAGGCGAGCGGTGCAGCAGGCCCACCGGCGGGCTTTCCGGCCAGCGCGTTCCGCGCAGGAAGATCGGAGAGCCTGTCGGCACAGTGAGGATCTCGGCGGGCTCCTTGCCCCTTTCGGAGATGCCGTATTGCGTGCCGGTCCCGCGATAGGTGCAGACCAGCCGCGCGGTTACCGCGTCGATGTGGAACTTGCTGCAGGCATTGGTGTCGACAACGTCGAGACGGAGTTGAACATGGTCGCAGCGCATCAGGTCGCCGAAGATCAGCGCCAGCGCCGCGGCGTCTTCGATCAGCATGTTGCGCTCGGCGCCCTTCGGCATCTTGTGAAAATCCGCGATCTCGATCAGCGCGTCGCAGACCGCCTCGGCCCGCAGAATGACGCGCGCGCGGGGCAGCTGGCTGGGCGGCAGGGCGTCGATCCAGGCCTGGAAACCCGGCAGCGGCGCGCGCTCCCAGACTGTCGCGGCGGTGCCGGGCTCACGGATAGAGGACAGGCCCGCGGGGCTGGTGCAGCGTTGCAGTGGCGCGGTGGTGTCGACGATCATGAGCCTGCCTCCGACGGCTGATAGGGCAAAGAGGAATGGTGCAGGACGATGCGCAGGGTGCCGGCCGCGTCTTTCTTGTAGCCGAAGCTCTTGTCGACCGTGGTGACGGAGCCGTCCTTGTTGGTCAGCGAGACCCAGCCCATCCACATCGCGATATCGCCTTGGATGAAGCTGGCCGAGGTGATGCTTTCGGAGGCGACCCAGCCCATGATGGCAAAGCCGTTGTCCAGCGGGTATTCCTCGGAATGGCCGCAGAAATAGGCAAGGGCCCCGGCCTTGGTCGGGCGGAAGGTCTGCGCGCCGCTGGCCATGGTTGGTTTGAACAGAACCGGGCCGAGGTCAAAACCGTAGTAGCTGTCGATATTGGCCGAGGCGACCTTGCGCGCGGCTTCGATCCCGCCCTCTTCGAACGCCTTGGAGATGGCGATCTTGCCTTCGCCCCAGGTTTTCAGTGCCTGATCGATTTCGTCTTGGGTGATTTGCATGGGGTGTCCTTCTGTCCTGTCTGTCAGTCTGCGTCGTCTTTCCCGAGCCCAGAAACCCCGGCAACAAGGTGACGGGAACGCGTGTATCCTCGGCCGTCATGGGGTCTCCTTTCCGTGGGATATCTGCTTTTTGTTCCGATTTGTAATGATATAACATACCTTTCCGCAAGAGAACTGAAAGGACCAAGATGCGCGCATTGAACTTTGACCCCCGCCGCTCCGTGGATCAGGTCGAGGAAAGCACCGATCTTGCACCCAAGTTCGGGCCGGATGGCTTGATGCCCTGCATCACCACCGATGCCGCCACGGGGGAGGTCCTGATGCTGGGCTGGATGAACGCCGAGGCTTTCCGCTTGACCATAGAGACCGGAGAGGCGCATTACTTCAGCCGGGCGCGGCAGGTCTTGTGGCACAAGGGCGCGACCTCCAGTCTGGTTCAGAAGTTGGTCGAAGCGCGGATCGACGACGATCAGGATGCGCTGTGGCTGCGTGTCGCCGTCACTGGCTCAGGCGCATCCTGCCATGTCGGCTACCGCTCCTGCTTTTACCGCGGCGTCCCGCATGGGGTAGATGCCGGCGCGCCGCTGGTCTTTGTCGAGGATGACAAGACATTCGACCCCATGGCCGTCTACGGCGACGTGCCGAACCCAACCCAACTCTGATCCGGTCCTAGGAGGGGGACGGCGAAGCTGCGCCCGCGAATGGACGCCGCCGAAGCTCTTTAGATGCCGACCCCTGCGCCGCGGTCGATCGGCTGAGAGGATAGACTTTCAGCGCTGACCGCATTTTCGTGTCGAAACGGGACATGCGGTAGGACTTTAAATACAATAGGTCGCAGCTGGACATTCGCCGAGCCAGTCCTGCCGAAATGCCGAGGGATCCCGCCCTTACCGAAACCGGAGCATATCCGGCGTGAGGCTTGAGGAAATGTATCGTCAGCGCTCCATGCTCAAACGTTCAGTTCTACCCGAAGACATCGCGGAAGCGGCTTATTTCTTCGCTTCGGAACAATCGGCAAAATCGTAAACGTCGACGCTGGCAACGTGCAGGCCTTTACCCGCTGAGCGAGGGCAAAGACATCACCCCACGGTCCAATCTGCGCGCCCGCTTTGAAAAGAGGGCCGGGCGCGCGGTTTTCATCGGAGAAAATCATGATCAATACCACCATCATCGAGGCCCAGAACGCGACGCGCTACACAGACCTGAAAAATGACTACGACGCTTTGGGCGAGAAATTGTCCCGCGGTGGAATCGATATTGACGCCCTCAAAGACCGCGCAAAAGGCTTTTCGGTAGCTGTGCCGAGTTGGGGTACGGGGACCGGTGGCACGCGCTTTGCTCGGTTCCCCGGTGAGGGCGAGCCACGCGACATTTTCGACAAGCTCGACGATTGTGATGTGATCCATATCCAAACGCCCTACATTAGGCATAGCCGACACGTAGAAATTACATTCACGCGAGCACATCGGAGCATCGGTCAAGACGGGCCGAAACCGAACCTTTGCCTTGTCACGGAAGCTCCGAAAGCCGCAGGGGCGGGCCGACAAATTCCTTTCTCACCCCAGATAAATCTGCCCCGCCGGATATTTCACCTTTGGAACGCTGCGCGTGGCGAGGAAGAACCCGATTGCCAAGGGCCCGACCCGCCCGACGAACATAATCATCATGATGATGAAGCGTCCGATACCATCTAGTTCCGCCGTGATACCACGCGACAGGCCGACCGTTCCGAAAGCGGATGTAACCTCAAAGGCAATATCGGTGAACTGGCCGTCGTGGTTGATCGTCATTACGAATACCCCCGTCAGCACCAGCAACATTGAGATCGTGGTTAGAGCCAAGACCTTCATCACTTCATCCAGCCCCAAGGACCGCCCGAAGGCATGTAGCGTCGTCTGACGCCGAAAGAACGCGATCGTGGCAAGCAGCAGGACAAAGAGCGTGGTCACCTTGATCCCGCCCGCCGTCGAAGTGCTGCCACCCCCCACCAGCATCAGCGTCATCGTCAGCAGGGACGTGCTGTCGTGCATCCCGCTGGTGTTGATCGTGTTGAAACCGGCGGTCCTTGGCGTGGTGCCCTGAAACCAACTCGCCCAAAATTTTTCAACGACGTTCAAGGAGCCGAGCGTTTCAGGGTTGCCCCATTCCAGCAGCCCAAACATGACACTGCCCCAAGTGATCAGCAGCGTCGTGCCAACCAGCATCAGCTTGGAATGTAGGGTCAGTTTGCGCCAATCCCGCGCGCGGTACACATCGCCCACGACGATAAACCCGAGCCCGCCAAGGATGAAAAGCGCGGGGATCACCAGATTGATGATCGGGTTCCCCACCCATTTCGACAGGCTGTCGGGATGCAGGGCAAACCCGGCATTATTAAAGGCTGAAATCGAGTGAAAGATCGCCTCCCACAGCCCGGCCCAGCCGAACTCAGGCACAAAGACCAGGGCCAAGAGCGCTGCCCCCACCGCCTCGCAAGCAACCGCGATAATCAGGATCATACGGGCAATATAAGACAGGTTCGACAGTGATGTTTGGTTCAGATCCTCGCGCAGGATCAACCGCTGCGGCATGCCAATAGGGATGCCAAGCGCGCCCAGTAACAGCACTGCAAACGTCATCAGGCCGAGGCCACCAAGCTGAATCAGACCCGCGATGACCGCTTGCCCAAATCCCGTAAAGGCCGCCCCGGTATCGGCAAGCACCAGCCCAGTGACCGTCACCGCAGAGGTCGAGGTGAAAAGCGCCTCGCCCAAACCTATATCACCGTGATGCGAAATCGGCAGCCACAGCAGAATGCCCCCCAGAACGATAAAGGCCAAATAGTAGAGCGACAAAAGCGCGGGCGGCGGCATTCGCAGGGTCTTTTTCCGCCGTAGAAGGGACCGAAAAGACAGGTTCATTATCAGAGGCTGGCCGCAAAGCTGTGCAGGTCTTTGCGCTGACCCAACAACAAGAGCAGATCATCGCGCTGCAACTGGCATTCGTCTCCATCCTGCCCGATGAACTCGCTCCCCCGCATGACACCGATGCAGCGCAGATTATAGGTTTTCCCATGCGGCAACTCGGTTAGCCGCTTGCCCTCTAAGCTCTCGGGGATGCGAAAGTTAACCACATGGTAACCGTTGCCGAGGCTGACATAGTCCCGCAAAAGCGGATTGTGCAGGATCTGCGCGATATGCTGGCCGATTTCGACCTCGGGATGCACGATTCTGTCCACGCCGAGCTTCTTCAGGATCCTGTGGTGGGTTCTGGTGGTTGCCTTGGCCCAGACGACCTGAACGCCCACAAGTTTGAGATTCATCGCCGATAGGATGCTGGCCTCTAAGTCCGACCCCATGGCCACCACGGCTGTATCACAGTCAGCAAACCCGGCATCACGCAACGCTGCATCGTCACGGGCATCCACAATCATGGCTTGAGACAGCGTATCTGCGAGGTTAGCGACACGCGCTTCAGATATATCGATGCCAATGACGTGGTTGCCGAAACGTTGCAATTCCTTCGCAACAGAGCTTCCGAAATTGCCTAAACCAACGACACCGAAGGTGCGCTTCTTGATTTTTGTCACGTTGCTGTCCATCCGAACTGACCGTCCCGGAACATTGCCGCAACGCAGAATGATGTCAATCGAAGGGGCGTTTCGAGATTTCGCATTTACGCGCGCGGTGAAGGCGCTTCAGCTTTACCGACCGATCACGGTAAGGTTTCCTCAGACCGGTCTGTCGCGGGCGTTGGTTTGGGGCTAAACCGCGCAATCTCGTCGTAGATGCCTTCTGACAGGTCAAAAGTCATCGCATCGAGCGACGGTTGCAGCTGTTCCACATTCCGGCCTGAAATGAGTGTTGAGGTTACCGCCGAATTCCAAGCCACCCAAGCCACGGCGAGCGTTGTTGGCGCAATCCCCATACGCTGCGAAAGCGCTGCCAAATCACGGGCGGTCTCATGCATCCATGGCTGCCCATAGCGGTTGGCATAGACCTTGTCCTCCTGCAAACGCCCCTCGGCGCCGCTGGTGTATTTCCCAGTAAGCAAGCCGCCCCCCAAGGGCGAGAAAGGACAGACAGAAATATCTTGGTCCGCACAGGCCGGGAGAATCTCTACCTCTACCTGCCGCTTCACAAGGTTATACATCGGCTGGCAGGCATCAATCTGGGTGTCGATAACCTTACACACCGCTTGCGCCTTCATGATCTGCCAAGCCGCAAAATTTGACACGCCGATGTAGCGGATCGCGCCTTGCGACTGCATCTCGGCCAGGGTGCCAAATGTCTCTTCAAAAGGCGTCTCTGCGTCGAAGCGGTGCAAGTAGTAGATGTCTACCGCGTCAATCCCCAACCGTTTGCGGCTTTCGTCTAAGGCGGCGCGCAGGTTGTCCGCAGTGGCGGGCCGGTCATTCGGTGCTTTGGTCCCGATGATCAGATCATCCCCCCTCGCCCCTAAGAACTGCCCCAACATATGCTCAGACGCGCCACCGTTGTAGCTATAAGCCGTATCAAAGTGATTGATCCCCGCCGCGACGCAGGCCTCGAACATCTTTTGCGCGCTGCGGGCATCCGCCGTGCGACCAAATTGCATGGCGCCAAATCCCAAGCGTGAGATAGGGGTTCCATTCTTGGTTTGAATGCGGCTCATCAGCATACTTTCATTGGCAGGAGGCTAGGCTACCTTAGTCAAACCGGCGGCAGGTTCGGCCCACGATCCAGCCGCACAATGTGATCCGCCTTGTCACGTGGGAAGGACGACATAACCAATGGGTCATGTCCGGGAACGATCAGCTCGGGCTGACTGGCGAGTCGCTCAATCGTTGTGAACCCTTCCAGCATGTCCTGCATATCGACCACGATAGGAAAGGGCTTGCGGCTTTGGAAGTTCTCATAAAAATGCGCTGCATCAGAGGCGAGTACGAGCCAGCCCGCCGATGTGAACACCCGTACCGCTTGCAGCCCCCGGCTATGCCCTCCGATGCGGTGGACCGTTACTCCCTCCGCGACCTCGGCATCACCGTCATGGAAAATCACCTTGCCGGAATAGAGCCGCTTCACCGTCTCGCAAATATGACCTGCCGAAAAGGGCATCCGTAGCGTGTCATGACACATACACGGCCCCGTGGCGTAGGCCATCTCAGCCGCTTGAATATGCAATTTCGCGTTGGGGAAAAGATGCAGCCCGCCAGCGTGGTCGTAATGAAGATGGGTGACGATAACGGTCTCGACCGCTTCAGGAGCGATGCCCAAGGGGGCCAAGGCGCTGCGCGGATCAAGCCGGATCGGTCGGCCACGCGCGTCAGCTTCAGCCGCGTCATAGCCCGTATCTACAAGGATCACCCGCTCTCCTTGGCGTAAGACCCAGATGAAATAGTCCATCGGGTGAGCCACATCGTGGCGGTCATCAAAAACGAAACTATCGCCTCTTACACGCGCGTTGCGATCTGCGTATTTGACCGCGTTGACCTCCCATTCGCTCATGATGCTACCGTGCTCCAGCTTGTGATATCTTTACCTGCCACCATATCAGCCGTGGCCGCAGTAAACGCTTTGAAATGGGCACTGTCGCAATGTGCGTCAAAAGCTGCGCTGTCTATATAGAGTTCATAGAGAAACACCTGCCCAGGCTTATCGGCATCTGTAAGCACATCAAAACGATGGCAACCTGCTTCCAGGGTTTTGGATGCCGCAGCGTTTTCGAGCATCAGGGGCATGAATGCCTCCATCTGATCGGTTTTGATGCGAAAGGTGACGCAGATAGCAAACATTATCTTTTCCTCATTTTTGCGAATGCCCGGCGGACCACGGGCATCTGCCCGGCAATCAGCGCCACGTTCAGCGCCAGCAGAACCGCCGCGGTTGGGCGCGTGAAAAAGCCGGACAGGTCGCCATCGCTCAAGAGCAAAGAGCGGCGGAAGGTTTCATCGAATAGTCCGCCCAGGATGACGCCGATGACCAGCGGCGCAATCGGATATCGCATCAGGTTCATAAAGTAGGCCAGCGCACCTACCCCGAGCATGAGATAGAGATCATTGATCCCGCCTCCCACGCTGAAACTACCAATGGTGGTCAAGATAAGTACGACAGGCAGAAAGACGGTCTGCGGCAGGCGCAGGATCTGGATGAATACGCGTGCGGTGAACAGGCCCATGATGAACATGGTAAGCGACGCCAGCACCATGATCGCGCAGACCCGGAGGATGATCGAAGGGTCAATCGTCGGACCAGGAATGATATTGTTGAGCTTGAACGCACCCATCAGTGCCGCTGCAGGAGGCGAACCGGGAATACCCAAGACCAGCAAGGGGATCAGCGCCCCCCCGATGCAGGCGTTGTTCGCCGTCTCAGACGACAGCAGCCCTTCGATTGATCCTTTACCAAAGTTCTTGCCATCATGACTGGCCGACTTGCCAACGCCGTAGCTGACCCAACCGGCCACATCCTCGCCCACGCCCGGCAAAGCGCCCACCCCGGTACCAATTACGCCGGAACGTGCAATCGTGGGCATATGCCGTCGCACGGCTGCAAGGTTGGGCAAGATACGCCCCTTTAGCGCGATGACTTTGCCCGGATCAACTTGGCGGAGGCCCTCGATGATTTGAGGGATTGCAAAGGCCCCCATAAGCACCGGTACGACCTGAAAGCCTGACATCAGATAAGACCAGCCGAAGGTGTAGCGCGGCTCGCTCAACAGCGGGTCGAGCCCAACCATCGCCATTGCCAACCCCGCAAGCCCCGCGATCCAGCCCTTAACGACAAGGTCTTCGGACATGAGCGTTCCGGACAGTAAGATCCCGAAGAGCGCAAGCAAGGCCTTTTCAGGACTGGCGATGGATTGAGAGATCAGCAAGAGCGCCCAAACGAAGACCAATAGAGCAGCCGTCCCGATGAGCGTGCCGACGAAACTACCCGTGGTGGTCAGACCCAGGGCCTCGGCCCCGCGCCCCTGTTTAGCAAGTGGATGGCCATCCATCGCCGTGGCCGCGCTGGCTGCCGTGCCGGGAATATTAAGCAGGATCGAAGGGTAAGACCCACCGTAGATTGCGCCGACATAGGCGCCCAACAGGGCAATCAGCGCATAATCGAGCGGAATCTTATTCCCGAAAAAGCCCGTGAGGATCGTAACTGCCAAGGTCGCCGTCAGTCCCGGTAATGCGCCAAAGACAATGCCCAAGAAAACCGAGATGACAATATAGGGATAGGTAATTGGATCCGTGACAAGGGCAGAGAAAGCCCCTCCGAACCCTTGCAGTTGCGACAGGAAAAATTCCATCAGTCTCTCCAAAGCGGCCGAAGGGTGACGTAGTAGTGATACTCAATCTGTGAAAACAGCAGCCCGCCCCGGTTCGGCACATTTTGCCGAAAGCCAAAAGCCATTGCGGTCACGAGTATCAAAGGTGTCAGCAACGCAATCCAAGGGGTAGACCGTGCAATGCGGCTGCGATCATGCACTAACATCCAGACGCTCAGCAGCATCCATGCCTGTTGATTGTCACTGAGAACTGACCCGGTAGCCCCATAAATTGTCACTGAGAATTGACCCATGTGAACACACTTCC
>NZ_JBIFGB010000011.1:0-41103 GCF_043558145.1 Sulfitobacter sp. 1A10359
TGGACAATGTCACGACCATTTCCGCCATAAACCGTATCATTGCCCTCACCGGCAAAGACCGTGTCGTACTGGTCGCCGCCAAAGATCAGGTCATTACCCAAACGGCCATGTATCAGATCGTCACCAGCTTGACCGTGGAAAATGTCATCGCCATTCCCACCTTGGATCGTATCGTTGCCCAACCCGGCAAAAACTGTATCGCGGCCCAACTCGCCGCCTTGCGTGTTGTCGTGAAAGACATCATCGCCTTGGTTGAGGTGGACAATGTCACGACCATTGCCGCCATAAACCGTATCACTGCCCTCACCGGCAAAGACCGTATCATACTGGTCGCCGCCATAGATCAGGTCATTCCCAAGACGGCCCAAGATCAGGTCATCACCGCCTTCGCCGTGGAAAATGTCATTGCCATTCCCGCCTTGAACCGTGTCGTTGCCAAGCCCGGCAAAGACCGTGTCCTGACCATGCTCACCCCCTTGAGCGTTGTCATTGAAGATATCGTCGCCCTGATTGAGAAAGATCAAATCCCGCCCGTCGCCCCCGAACACGGTGTCACTGCCTTCCCCCGCATGAACCGTGTCATAGTGACGACCCGCAAAGATCAGATCATCGCCGAGGCGGCCAAAGATCAGATCCGTACCATCCTCGCCGTAGTAGACATCCCCCCCATTGCCACCTTCAATCGTGTCGCTGCCAAACCCGGCGTAGACCGTATCGCGACCGAAGGCGCCGCCCTGATCGTTATCGTAAAAGACATCATCGCCTTGATTGAGGTAGATCAGGTCGCGCCCATTGCCGCCGTGGACGCTGTCATTGCCACTGCCGCCATGCAGCGTATCGGATTGCGCCCCTCCGAAAAGCAGGTCGGCGCCCTCCTCGCCGTAAAGGATATCTTGCGCGTCGCCGCCATAGAGGCTGTCGTCATCCGCCCCGCCCTGCAATGTGTCCTGGCCTTCCGCGCCTTCCAAAAGGTCGCGCCCGCTGTCCCCTTGCAGCCAATCGGCTCCACCGCCACCCCAGAGGCTGTCATGCCCCGCGCCGCCTTCCAGACGGTCATCGCCGAGATTGCCCCATAGCTGGTCAGCTCCGCCGAGACCGATGACGATGCTGCCTTCTTCCGAAGCCCGGAGCGTATCGGCGCCGCTGCCACCGCGGGTGATTTCAGCCACCACCATGGGCGGGCGGTCCACGGTCCAGTCGAAAGCTGAGGCCACCTCATCATAGGTCAGGGGCTGACCATCCGCGCTGCGCAGTTCCAATTGATCTTCGCCGCCCCATGTGATCAACGCGCCCCATGTGCGCTGCTGGATCTCGAGCCGCTCGGCCCCATAGACCATGGAAATCAGCGAAAGGTCGATCCGATCCTCGCCAAGAGCGAAATCTGAAATCACATCCAGCGTGTCATCGGCCACCAGCATGAAAGTATCGCGCCCGGCGCCACCAATCAGCGTGTCGCTCCCCGCCCCGTCGATCAGGGTGTCGTCGCCGCCACTGCCACTCAGTCGGTTGGCACCCGCTCCGCCCTCAAGAATATCGTCACCGCTCTGCCCCGAAAGGCTGCCGTTTTCTTGCAATGCGGTGATCCCTTGATCGGAAAGATCATAGCTCAGCTGGGTCAGCCCATAGCCACTTTGGCTAGCGGTCAGGATTGCCAAACTGTCACCAACCGCAGCCATCTCCAATGCTGAAATAGAGCCTAAACCACTGTCCAAGGTCTCCTCAATTGTATCCATATGCAAAAGTCGCCCCCCGGAGGAAAGCGCGAAAAGGCTCAACCCGCCATCTCCTCCGCCGACCAATATATAGGTCCGCCCCTCCACCTCGGCGGTCGCCAGATCCGTGGCATGGCCGAAACGGGTATCAAGACTGTCGAGGATATGGTCGACGGCCACCAATTGCCCCTCCCGGCCCACGGCGATGACGCTCAACGCCGCCGCCCCGCCGGTGGGCGAGACGGACAAGACGATGGCATGAGGCGTGCCATTCAGGTTTACCGTTTCCAACGCGATCGGCTCTCCCTGCAAGCCCAGCCCGTTCTCCACGCCCAAGGTTCCGGCCAGCTGAGGAGTGCCGTTGCTGCCGTTCAGGGTGAAGGCGCTCAGTTCGCCATTTCCTCGTGAGAGGGTCAGCAACAGATCCGGGCCGCCCCCCGTGCCCTGCAAAGACGCCAAATCGACGACGCCATCCAGCCGGGCCGCCACTTCCCCCGAAAGCGCGGCCCCTCCCGCGAATCCGGCGTTGCCCGCGCGGGCATGCCATGCCAGCCCGCCATCCGCCGAAGCCGCATAAAGGAACCCGCCAAGGCTGACCGTCACGGCACTGTCGATCCCCCCGTCAACAGTCACGTTCGTGGTACTGAAACGACCGGTTTCGGGATTGATCAACCTGCCCTGAAGCGCATCGCCGTTGCCGCTACCAGTCACAGCAATCAGCCCCGTCGGTGTCTCGATCAATGACAAGCCGAACCCGCGCAGCCCGCCCATGTTGGGGCCATGCGAGGTTTCATGCAACAGACGGGCATCGCCCCCGGCATCCACCGAGACCGACATCAACCCACCATTGTAGCCCCCCGCCGTCACGAAAATCACACCATTGTCGCTCTCGATTGTCGCCATCTCGCGGATGTCGAGGCGAAAGGGGTTTTCCTCTGCCAGAATCTGGCCGTTCCAAATCAGTTCCGTCATGTGCCCACCCTCTTGGTTCCCACATGCAGGAATGGGCGACGCACCGCGCGACGAGCGGTGCACAAAGGTGGCAGCTTTGCGGAGCTTTCGGCCGATTTGGCCTGTCTTCGACTAAACTGGAAAGGCTCTTGTTTAGGAGGTTTTCATCAATTGCTGATGATAGGCGATGCCTTCTGCGAGGCGATGTGGATCGGCCCCCGTTTCATCGGGCATGTGCGGATGCACCACTTGGAAGGACATAGTTGTTCGTCGGTCTGAGCTACCCGCAGGAAATCGGACGCTGACACAAGTTACGATTTATCGTCTGCTGATCTTCAACGAAAAGGAGATCAAAGATGTCGAAACGGAAGCAGTATCCGCCGGTGTCCAAGGCGAAGGTGGCGCTTGGGGTGCGAAGTGGTGAGCATACGGTGGCCGAGCTGGCAAGCCGGTTCGGGATTCATCCGACGATGATCCACACCTGAAAGCGGACGTAGCTAACCGTAAGTTCGGTCCGCCCGAGATTATGAATACCGATCAGGGTACCCAATTCGCAACGTCTATCTGCACGGACGGCCTGCGTCTATCCGGTGTGCGCATCTCTATGAACGGCAATGGCCGGTTCCTTAATAATATACCTGTCGAACGGTTCTGGAGGAGCCTGAATTACCGCCGCGTCTATCTGCACGCCTAGGAGACCGGATCGGAGGCAAAGGCGGGAAATGGATCTGGTTTTACAACCGCAAGCGTACTCATTCCGGCTTTGGCGGCAAACCGACAGCAGTGGTCTATTGACTGACAAAAGAAGAAATCTAGCCCGATCAACAGATGTAAAAAGTAGCTTAATTTACGCCGAGTCCCAATAAGAGGCCACGATTGTCTGCGATTGACAGCAGGGTACGTGAGCAGATGGTCATCTTCCAGTTTTCCCCCGCGAAAAACCCGATTAAGACGGTGAACGCTATGCATCTCCTCCTTCCTGTCGATGAAAGACGGCCAACGAACGATACTCAATCCGCCGAGGCCAGATTTCTCGGAAGAACTGCTTCGATGGGCTTTAAGCTCGCAAAGTGCACTTTAAAGATAGCAGTTCCTACCGGCGGCGCCATGAACCCGGTTCTGGGTCAGAACCATCCCCGTAATCCGCTGACCAGAACTTTGAAGCACTCGCATTGCTTCCTCTACACGGCCCCGGCTAGTCCATTTCCAACGAACAACAAATAGACTCGCATCAGCAAGTTCGGTGATGATGCGCGCGTTAGGCGCGGCAAGGACCGGAGGGGTATTTATGATCACTATGTCATAGGTTTGACGCGCTGTTTCAATGAACATTCTGAAACGGTTTGAAGTGAACATGTCTGCTGTCTGACTACCGCTCCCTCCACAGAGGAAGACGTCCAACCCACGTCCGTCGATGTTCTTAATACCCTCTGAAAAGGTTATTTCTTCCTCCATCACCTCAGCGAGCCCCTTATCTGGCGGCTCCGCGAAATGGCGACTCAGGCTGCGATAGGCTGTATCTCCCTCCACTAACAAAACGGATTTCCCTATACAGCTAAGGCTTTGGGCGAGCGCAAGTGCTATCGTCGTTGCGCCCTCCCCCTCAACAGCAGAAGTGAGAACAAGTGTCCGCAGTACACTCTCTGTATTCAAACGCATAACTGAAATACGAAGATCGCGCACCGCTTCCGCCGCGGCAGATGTCGGCTCACCATCGATATATTGCGCCACATTCTTGCCCGCCCGCATCGGAATCTTGGGTATCTGCCCCAAAACACGATGGCCGGTCACCGTTTCCAGATCACGGGCGGTGCAAAAGCCGTCCCGCCGCAACTCGCGGCATAGAATAAACCCGATGCTTGCGATTAAACCAGAGACCCCCGCCATGGCGAGGATCAAGGACTTTCGCGGAGATGACGGGTTGAGCGGCATCACGGCCTCAGACAGAATTTGGCTGATGCCCCGATGGTGTCCCTGCAGGGCGGCGGCTTCATTCAACCGCGACAGAAAGTTCTCGTAAAGCACCCGGGCCGCCTCCGCTTCAAGGGTAAGCTGCTGCAGGGTGATAACGTCTTCAGTTTGGCGCGAAACTTGGGCACTTAACTTAACCTCCGAAGCGCGAAGCGTCGTAAGCAGCTGCTCGGAACGGCGCAAACTCTCATAGTTTTGTCGAAACACGACTTGAAACCTCTTATCGAATGCCCGCGCAAAGTCCGACTCATCCTGCAATCGGTCCAAAAGGCTGGCCAACTGAGCATCCTCAGACGCATTAACTTTTTCCGCGGCCGTCGCTGCCGACGCCAGTGCGACGCGCTGTCTTTCAAGTACCGCCTGCGCAGCCTGCGCCTTCACAATTCGGCTGCGCAACTCTTTGAGTTGTCGCTCCATACCCCGAAGGGACTCAACCGAAATCAATTCCGTTGCTGCATTAAACTGCGCGGCCGCAGCCTCAGCGGCTTGGAGCTTGGCCTGCAGCACCGTGGCCCGCTCCGTCAGCCACAGCGCCGCCCTTCTAGTCGCATCTACCTTGGCTTGAACTTGGCTATGCACATAATGCTCAACAATTTTATTTGCGATCAATGCCGACTTCCGCGCGCTCTCACTATCGATAGAAACCTGTATAACCCGGCTTAAAGGAATGTTGCGAACGGTGACCGCGTCAAACAGTTTGGAGACCGCGATCTGCTCACCCCGCTGTTCCTTTTCCGAGGGCGAAAGGTCCGCATACCGCGCGCGCCTACCACCCCAAAACGGAAGCCAGCCAACCGCCCCTCCTTCTTGCAGCTGAGCATTGAATTCCGGGTCCGAGGTAAGGTCAAGCCGTTCGACCACTTGTGCCAGCAGCACCCGGCCCCGCAACACTTCGACTTCGGAATTCAATTCCGCCTTGTCGCCAGAAAACCGCCCCACAGCATTCGGAAAGTCGGTGATCTGCTCCCGCTCGGGCAGCAACCGAAGCACTGCAGTCGCACGGTAAAGCGGTGTGGCGAGAATATAGACGTAGAGAGCGCCTATCAACAACGCGGTAAGACCCCCCGCGGCAACCAGCCATTTCCCCCGCCAGATGATCGTGAGCAGCCCCTCGGAATCGAGTGGGCCCGCTCCGTCGGAAGCCGCGGGGACCGAGACCAGATGAACCCTATCTCCAATGGCGCGCGACATATGCATAGAGCGAAACTTTCATCCATTAGCATGCAAAACAGCCCGCAAGACTAGCGCCCAGACCGTACCGCGACCGTCGTCAAGGTTTTGAAAAGAATGACAATATCGCCCAGCCAAGACATCTTCTTGGCATAGGCCACATCCAAAGCCACGCGCTTATCATAAGCCACGTTGCTGCGGCCAGAAACTTGCCACTTCCCTGTGATGCCGGGCCGCAGGCTCTTGTAGATGCCAGCGCTCAGCCCGTAGCGCCGCAGCTCCTCACGCTCGACGGGGCGAGGGCCGACAAAACTCATTTCTCCGCGCAGCACATTGAAGATCTGAGGGAGCTCATCCAAACTGCTGCGCCGCAGAAAGCGGCCCAGTTTGGTGATCCGAGGATCATGGTCGAGCTTATGTTTCAGCGCCCATTCTTCAGCGGCAACGGGGTTTTCATCGAGATATTGGGCAAGGTGCTCTTGGGCATCGGCGACCATGGTGCGGATCTTCCAACAGTGAAACCCGCGCCCTCCTTTTCCCACTCGCCGGTGCCCAAAGAACGGCGCCCCACCATCGAGCGCGACCACACCCGCGAGGGCAAGGATCACCGGCAGGAGAACGGGCAGCAGGATCACGGCAAGCGCGATGTCGAAGGCGCGCTTCCCCCATCGCGCATAACCAGTTCCAGACCGGCCCGATGGGAAAGACCGCGCCCCCATCGCGACCGGGCTATGGATGACCTGATGTTTCAAAACGATTGCCTCCCAACCCGCGCAAAAGCGGAGACGGTTGCTGCAAAAAGCGCTGCCGGGAAAGTTGGCTACAACCAGCCAAACGGCACCTTCGTGCAAAAAATTTGGCTAAAATATTACGGAGGCAGGTTAAGGAAGTCTTAAACGCCGAAGGGCGCCTCATCCGCGAAAGCATCCGGGATCAGATCTTCCCAGAAGGCCCGCATCTCCGACGCACAGAGCGCCGCCTTCCAACCCAGCCGAGAGAACTCGGATTTCAAAAGTTCATCACTCAGCCAAGCCAAGAACAATTTCCGGTCCGCATCGCGCTGTGTGGGAGAGCGGGATTCGACGATTTCCTGCACCCGCGCCATGATCGCGGCCCGCGCTTTGCGTTCTTCTTCAACCACTTGCGCGCGTTCTTCTTCCGCAGCATCGGTCTGCGCCGTTTGCGCTTTGCGCACCACCGCCGCGGCTTTGGCCTTAGGCGATGGGGCAGCAGGCTTCTCTGACTTATAGTCGTTCTGAAGCGCAGCCCTCAGATATCCCACCGGGCTGTCGACGCCCCCCCTGCCCTTCAAATAGGCAATCTTTTCTGAAACATAGTCCTCACCATGTTCGGAAATCCATTGCCGCGCCAACCGGTCTGAGACGCCCAAATCCATGAGAGCGGTATAGACGGCCCCCTGCCGCAGCCCTTCCCCATCATCAATGTCGAGCATGGCAAGCTGCGGGTTCTCTTTGATGAGAAACCGGATCTCACTGACCTGCCGCCCCATCTTGTGCAGCTCGGGCGTGATCAGGATGTTCGAGGTCTTGTTCACCTCCGCCACGGCTGGCTTGATGATCTTGGCATTCAGGTGCTTAAAGCTTTCGTAATAGGCACTGCCATCGACCCCCATGAGCCGGCGAAACAGATCAATCGGCCACCACCCCGTCGATCCGGTGCGCAGAAACCGATAGCAGTTTTCATAGAGCGCAAGTGCATGACCAGAGGTGAACCGCCGCTGGATGTTCAGATTGATCAGCGCGAAAACCTTCGGATCATGCAGTTTTTCCGCCAAAGCTGGGGAATAGGCATATTCACAAACCCCCGCTGACAGTTTCGCATAGGACAAAAGCGCTGAGACGCCCCATTCCTGCCGCCCGTTGGCGTCCAACATATCCCATTCCGCCGTCGTCTCGGCCAAACTGCGGAGGGACTGTTTCAACGTATCCATGTCGTTGGAGTTATAGCCCACCATCATGCATAGGGTCCGCGCATCGATCTGATGTTTATTGCGCGTCACCAGCGTGTCATAGGCATTGAGGAGAAGAACATTGCTCAGCTTCCGCTGTAGTAGCGTCAACTTACCCGAGACGTGGATCGCCGCCACGTTCTTCTTCACCGACTGCCGGCGAAGCGCGCCGGTCAATTTCTCATGGGGGATGCTGCTCATCTCGGCCTCTGCTCTGCCGCCACCGCCCCGACGCTTCGCGTTCTTGGGTGACCTCACCCCATTATTGCGCAAAAGGTTCCCAATCTCAATCAATCAATGGGGACCCGTTTACAGGGCAGAGGCATCCCGGAAACGGGTCCCTTACCGTATATTGGCCTTAATTGCGTGGTCCGATCGAAGAGAACGAGGGTTTAGAAGCCCGAAAAACGTTGCAAAACGGGCCTCCCGACGATCGGTCCCCCTCCCCCCGCGAATCGGGCCCCGTTCTACCGCATACGGGTACTGGCGAACCTGTAAGCAGGTACCATTAGACCTGCAAAGTGGTACCTATCTTGCCATAGCACGTTGATATAAAATGATTACTTAGGCCTAAAGATTCTAAATCTAATAAACAATAACAAACTTTGTGAGCTTCTATTAATATCGATTTTGGTTTGAAGAGACCGGTTTCGCGTGCGAAACCGCCAAGACGCTCCCAACATGTACTGCACGCCTTACTGATTCCCATTTCCGAAAAGATGTGCGACAATTAGGGTGATAACATCGAATAATGATGATCTGACCGAGGCATCGCAACATGGACAAGAAGTCGGGCACCCCCCTGCCCCCCTATTTCAATCTCGACCCTGAGACCGCAGCAACGAAGCTTAGCGATCCGGTAGACACTGCCCGATTCGCCAAAGCCGCTGCTTTTGCTGGGCGCGGAAGGGCAGATCTCGCTAAACGCGGGTATGCCCCAGACGGCCAGAAAAAGCTTCGAAAATTTTCGACGTGGGAGATTTGCCGCTACCTCATCCCCGTGGCCCCCGCCCATCTGCGAAGGGTGCTGAACAAACACCCCGAACTTCCCCAAGGCGAGGGCGCCGGGAACGCAAAGCGGTTCAGCCTCGAAGAAATCCTTATGCTGCGAAACCACTTCGCCGAAGAAGGCGTCAGCACCAAAGAATACCGCCCATACCGCCCCGAAGGCCTACCAGCGAAAGTGGTCGCGGTGGCAAATTTTAAGGGAGGGGTCGGCAAGACCTCAACCGCAGCGCATTTGGCCATGTCTGCGGCGTTAGACGGCTATAAAGTGCTTGTCGTCGACCTCGACTCCCAAGGCTCGATGACCTCCATCATGGGGGGGCAGGTTCAGGATGAGTGGCAGACCATCTTCCCTCTCCTCGCCCGCGATTACGCGATGCAGGTGCAGGCTGAAAACCGGGTTCGTGCGGCGGCTGCAGAGCCCGAAATTCCGATGGACGAAACCCTTACCGAGGCACTGACGATCTCGCTCAAAGACGTCGTTCAAAAGACCCATTGGCCTAACATCGATCTCATCGGAGCCCAGCTCAATCTATATTGGGCGGAGTTCCAAATCCCCGTTTGGCGGATGGCCCTGCGGCATTGGGCCCTGTGGGATGCGCTCTCGTCGGCGCTGGATTCGGGGGGAGCGTTGGATGAATACGATATCATCCTGCTCGATACGCCCCCTGCCCTTGGCTATCTGACGATCAATGCTTTGGCCGCGGCAGATATCATCATGGTGCCCTTGGGCGCCTCGTTCTTGGAGTTCGATTCCACCGGTCGTTTCTTTGACATGCTCTATTCCACCTTTGCCTCCATTGAGGAGGGAGAGAACGCGGCGCGGCGGCGCGAAGGCTTGCCGGAGATGAAGTTTGAGTGGGACGTCGTGCGCGCAATCATCACGCGCTTTGACGCCAGCCAACAGACCGATCTAGCAAACGTGATTCAAGCGTATTTTGGTGATATGACAAACACTTACCGGCAGGAGTTCACGGCGATGGTCGGGCAGGCCGGAGAAAGTGTGAACGGGATTTACGAGGCCGATTATCGGGATTTTAATCGGGAGACCTATACCCGCGGTCGGGAGACCTTTGACCGGACCTATGCCGAGTTCAAAGAGATTTTGTTGGGCGCATGGTGGCGCGATGATCAAGAGCGGAAGGAGGCCGAGAATGGCGAAACGCAGACAGCTTGAAGTCCCCTCGGCGGAGGCGCTTAAAGAGATCGAAGAGGGTTTCGCACGCGAAACCTCCCGAATTGGCACCCGGGCGCCAATCGCCGACGTCGCGGCGGATGCGGCCCGGCATAAAGACCCCCTGCCCCAGCATCTGCGCGAAGAAAATGCCCGGGACAAAGCGGATGCGAAAGCGCTGAGATTGGCCCGGGAAAAGGGCCTCGTTCTAACCGAAGTGCCGCTGCATGAGATCACCGCCGATGCGCTAAGCCGTGATCGTTTGAAGATGGATGAAGAGGACCTTGCCGAACTCCGGCGGTCCATCGCGGACCATGGGCTCCGCTTGCCGATCGAGGTTTTTGAGCCGTCCAATCCTGAAGCCGCCGGGAAATATGCTCTGATCTCTGGCTTCAGACGCCTTGCTGCCATGCGCGAATTGAACGCGCTTTCGGGCGGTGAGCGCCATCAAACGATCCCGGCGTTCGTGCGCAAACCGGATACGCTGGCCGATGCGATCGTGGCGATGATTGAGGAAAACGAGGTCAGGACCGGGCTCAGCCAGTATGAGCGCGGGCGGGCAGCCGCGATCACGGTGCATGATGGGGTTTTTGCCACTGTTGATGAGGCCGTGGCGACGCTGTTTTCCTCGGCCAGCAAGGCGAAGCGGTCGAAGATTCGATCCTTTGCTTTGGTGCATGAGGAGCTTGGCGATATGCTCCGTTTCGGACCCGAACTGAGCGAACGTCAATGTCTGCGTATTGCGACCGGCCTCCGTGCAGGCCAAAGCGAGGCGATGCGGACGGCACTCGAATCTCATGCCTTAGCCACGGCGGAGGAGGAATGGGCAGTGTTGGAGCCGTTGATCGAAGCAGTCGAAGGTGTCGGCACCGACCCCAAACGCGGGGGGCGGCCTCGAAAAGCCGTGGAACGGTCTAGGCCGGTAAGCTTGGCCAATGATGTCACGATGGAGCGTGTGCGCACCGAAGATGGCTATGCCATTCGCATCCGGGGCGCGCATGTGAACGAGGAGATGATTGAGCTCGTCATGGACCGGATCAAATATTTGCTTGAAGAAGTCTGATGCGGCGAAGGGAGGTTTCGCGCGCGAAACCTCCCTCACCTTCCGCCCTAGACCAACTGGGTTTCGCACGCGAAACCCCCTCCCTATCCCAGAGCGCACGCTGCTTTAAGATATGGTTCATCCGCCCCTCTGATGCTGAAATCCTCAGTTCTCAAAGGAGGCCGCGATGCCCATTCTCGATATCTTCGAAGATCACCACAACGGATTGACCGGCCCCATCTGCGGCGGGTTTGACGTGACGCCGAGCGATGCGGCAGACCTTCCTCAGATGACGCGCGGGGTGATGGTCGCCTCTGCTGGCGATCTGGCGGTGGTGCTGAAAAGCGGGGACGCGGTCACCCTGCCCGCCCTTTCGCCCGGCGTGCTCTACCCGATCCGCATCGGAAGGGTGCTGGCGACCGGAACCACGGCCACAGGCATCAAGGGGTTGGTTTAATGCTGGGGGTCGGAATGCACCCATTCGCGGCATACCGTAGCTGGGTACCTATCGATTTTCCGGCGGGGTTCAGTTGGGATCGGGTGCGCTTTGATGTTGGTATCGAACAGATTGGCGGGGACTATCGCGCGGCGGTTGAACCACGCGATCTGGTCGACCCGGCGATCTGGAGCGGTGCGGCGATCCATGTCGATGGCGTGGCCGGTGATGACGGCAATAGTGGCCTTGGCGCGGACGGTGATTTCACCAATGCCAAGCGGACGATCCATGCGGCTTTCACCGCGGGCAATGCGACGGGCGCGGCCTATCGCGTTCTGGTCAAGCCGGGCGATTACGCCGAGGCGGCCTTTACCCGCAATGGCAACGACGAGCCGAGCCAGCCTGTTGCCGTGATCGGTTGGGGTGGGCCGCTGCGCTATCGCGCGGGGCCGTTCAATGTGGCATGGAGCGACTCGGGCGGCACGTTCACGGCGAATGAAAGCTCGGTCCGGCGGGTGTTTCGCAGCGATCTGCTGACGCCGGAGGGGCTCTATACCGAATTGAGCGAAGCTGCGGATGTGGCCAGTTGCGCGGCGACGGTGAATACTTGGGTTCATGACGGAGCCCTGCTGCATGTGAATATCGGGAGCGCGCCGGGCGCGCGAGATATCGCGGTGATCCGGTCCTTTCACGGGGCACGGTTTCTGACGCATGACAAAGATTTCTACCTTGAGAACGTCCATTGCGAAGGCGGGATTACCGGGGCACTGCATTTCGATGCCGTCGCCACGCGCAATATCGTGGGGGTGAATTGCACGTTTTGCTATTCCGCGCCGTCGAATCCCACGGCCTTGCAGGATGCCGCGCGGGTGCGGCGCACGAATGGCTTGGCCGCCTTCTTCGATTGCGATGCCTCGGGCGGGGCGAAGGACGGCTGGTCTTTCCATGAGGATGGCACGCCGGGGATGCATGTTTTGTTGCAGGGCTGTTCCGGCTGGCGCAATGGGTTCAGCACGGCGACATCCTGCAATGGGTTCACCACGCATGACGGGGTGCGGGCGATCCTATTGGGCGGCGATTTTGGTCTGTCGCGCAATGGCACCGAAGTGCATGTAATCCAGTCGACCGAGACTTGGGCCGCCGGTTGCGATGCCGTGGCGCGGGACGTGGATGGCTCATCCGTCGCGTTCAAATGTTCGAATGATGCGCTGATGTGGTTGCAAGACTGTTCGGGCGACGCTGCGGGGCAGGCGGAGAACTATGCCTTACAGGCCAATGCAGGCACTGTTTTCACCCGGGGCTTTTCAGCTCTGGCGGGGGGCGTGGAGGTCAGCTCGGGTGGCTCTGTTACGCCATTTTGAGAAAGCCGTTCGGCCAGTTCCTTCCAGTCTGGCACGGCTTCGGGCCTGCGCTCCCAAGTTTCGCAGCGTTCGAAGGCATGCGGGCTGTTGTAGCCGATGATCGAAGGAATGCTCGGGTGGCAGAGCCGGTCGGGCCCGAGGGTGGGCAGCCCATGGTGCCGGTAGAGCAGGATGCGATTAGAGTTGGTCGTTTGATAGGCGACCTCCGGTTCATCGCGGTAGGGGGCGAGACCGATATCGGCATGGGCGATATGGGCGAGCGTGGTGTCGAAACTCTGTTCGCCGTGCCAAGTGATGTTGGGCCGCGTAGGTGGCGTTTCGCGTAAGCGACCAAGGACATGGATGTGCCAGTGGGGGCGCGCGTCGGCCAACTGAGTAAGGGCAGGGGTGTCGAGAAGGGTCGTCCCTGCGCAGACGGCGATGGGTCCTTTGCGGTGGGTGCGGTAAGGGTCAGCAGTGCTGACCTGTAACTCCGCATGGGGGGTGCCGATTGGGTCCAGCGTGACGTTGGGGTGATCCGCAAAACGGGCGGCGATATGGGGGCTGGCGGTGCTGATGCGGGTGAAGGGGTGGTGGTTCCGTTCTGCCCGCAGCAGCGCATCCGGCGCGTTTAGTAGCCGAATATCATCTGAAACACGATAAATGCGCGCGGCCTGCGGGGCGAGTTCGGCCAAAAGTGGGCCGAGCAGGACCGGCGGGCCGCTTTCGCATATGACAAGGTCAGCTCGGGCGAGCGACCCGCGCAGGCGACGGCGCCAGTGATTGATAAAGAGCGGGTAGCTGGGTTCGAGCCAGCGGTTGAGCCGCTCGCTCTTGGTTTTGATCGGGTGGATCGGCGGTAGGCTGTAGATCGATGTGAGGTTCGGTCCGTGGTGGCGGGTCCCGTAGTGCGGCGGGCAGTCGAGGGCGGTCAGGCGCACGTCGCCGAAGAGCTTTGAGAGCCAGCTATAACCGATGGTGGCATGGGTCATATGCCAGCCTGCCGCGCGCAGGTGGTGCGAGACCCAAAGCATGCTCGGGCGGCGTTTCTGGAAGGGGAAATGACCCGTCAGGAGAACGGCGCGTTTCATGTGGCGATCTGCCTGTTCGGGATGAGAAGGAGCGCGCCGAAGAGGGCGCTGCCGAGGCCGAGCTGCGCCGGGAGGGGCAGGGGCGGCAGCAGTGTGAGAATGGCCGTCACGGTCGCCGCCCCGCAGAGCGACGGGACGAAGGGCATCAGGGCAGAGACTGTAAGACCGAGGCGCGGCAGGGCGCGGGTTAGATGCCACAGAGTGGTCAGGAATGCGGCGAGGCTAATGGACGCGGCCAGTGCCGTGGGGGTGGGCGAAAAGGCGGCGAAGGTGCAGCAGAGAGGCAGCAAAAACGCCGCGCGTTGCAGCATCAGTCGGGTATGGCCGGCGGCAATGAGGCCTTGGTTGATTGGCATCAACAATGCCGAAAGGAGGCCATAGCCGGCAAGAGCGGTGAGGATCGGTGCGGCGGATCCCGCCGGGACCGGGCCAATAAGCAGCGCCAGCGCCTGCGGTGCCGCGAGGAGGGTGACCCCCCAGACCCAAAGGCCGAGCTTTCCGCTGAGCCGCAACTGCGATGGCAGCACGGCTGCGCGTTCCGACACCGATAGCTGCCGAAGCTGGGGCAGGGCGAGAAAACGCAGGGGCGAGAGGGTGAGGGCTTCGATCAGGCTCACCATACGGGTGGCGATCTGGAAGGCACCGGCTGCCGGAAGGCCGAAGACGAGCGCGGTGGCAAGTTGCATAAGCGGGAAAAGGGCCGCGTTAAGGAAGTCTCGGGCCGAGATCTCGACGATCAATTCGGTTAACCGTCTCTGATACCGCCATTTCGGAAGGCTTTGGGGGCGCCATCCGGCAAAGTGGCAGGCGAGAATCGTGTTCATCCCGGCATGGGTGAGGACGAAGGCAATCAAGGCCCAAGGGCCGCTGCCGGTTGAGAGCATCCAGACGGCCATGGCTGCGGCAATGGACTGGCTGGCCATGCTGCGCAAGGCGAGGGCGCGGAGGTGCAGGTCGCGGCGCAGGATGCCTTCGGAGACGGCGCTGAGGCCATGGAGAAACGGGATTGCGCTGAGAGCGATGAGCAGTAGGGAGTCCAGCGCGATGCCGATGCAAACGAAACCCAACGATAGGGCGCAGCCGCTGGCCAGTGATATCGCGAAAAGCGCGTCCCGGCGGCGTTGGCGGGGGGCGTGGATGATCACGCTTTCCCCGATGCCGGCCTTGTGCAGACCTTGGGTTAGCCGGATGGGAGCGAAGGCGGTGGCGAAGGCACCAAGCTCGGCCAAAGACAGAAACCGCGCGGCGATGAGGAAAAGCGTGGCGTTGATGCCGACGCGTGACCACTGCAGGGCGAAAGACCAGAAATGAGGGCTCATGCAGGCGCTCCTTTGAGGCGTGTCATGCCGCGCTGGAAAGGGCGCTCCAAAAGCAGATGGGTCAGGAAGCCGACGGACAACGCAAGCAGGCATGTCGCGGCGACGTAGACCCAAGCGCCGAAGGTTGTCGCGGGCAGGAGTGGCAACAACAGAAGGGTCGCCGCACGCAAGGCGAAACGGTGCGACAGGTAGAGGGCATAGGACGCGTCCCCAAGCAGTTGGCCTGGAACCGGGCGGGCCGGGCAAAAAAGCGTCCCTGCCGCGACGATCAGCGTGGCGGGGACGCCCGCGGCGAGAAAGCGGGGGAGGTGAAGTGGCGCGAGGGCGATGAGGAGGGCAAGGCCGAAAGTCAGTGCCGCGGCACAGAGGATGGGATGGGGGTAGGCCCAACCGCTTGCCCATAGCCGGGCGAGGGCGATGCCGAAAAGAAATTCGAGGATAAGGGGACTTGTCCAGAAGATAAGTGGCGCCGATGAGAAGCGGGCCGAGAGCCCGAGCGCCGCGAGGCCGATCAATAGGCTTGAAACCGCCAATAGGGGGCGGGGCAGCGCGAGGCAGAGGGCCATGAGGGCATAAAAGAAGACTTCGCAATTGAGGGTCCAACCGAGGGACAGAACCGGTGCGATACGTTCGTCGGGGCGGGCGTAGGGAAAGAAGGCGTAGGAACTGGCAATCTGCGCGGGGTCGAGCGGTGTGTCTTTGACGGCGGCGGGAAACAATAGCAGCGCCATGACCATAAGGGTTGTGAAGAAATAGTACAGCGGGGCGACGCGCAGGAAACGCCGCCAGAAGAAGGCGAGCGGCTGGCCAATATAGCGTTGCGCGGAGAGGGTGATGACGAAACCGGAAATGACGAAGAAGATGTCGACGCCACGAGTCCAAGGAATGGCGTCTCCGGCCAGGGGGAGGGCGAAATAGTGCTCTGCCTCGGCCAAGACATGGCCCATAAGGACCATCACGGCGGCGAGCCCGCGTAGGGCTTGGAGCCCGGGGAGCCTAGGCGCGTTCATGGTGGGGATGCTTTGCTGTGGCTAAGGGTTTGGGGGCCGACGATAGCCCTATGCGGCCTATCAAACTGTTAGATCGCTGTTTGCGGCGAGACCGGAACAACGGCAGGTTTGGCTGTGACTGAAAGCCGGGTTGCTGGTTGCACAGTTTCAAAACGCTCAACGTCAGGACGACCGAAAACAATAGGTTGTGATGCATTAGATAGGCGGAGTGGCTGGAGAACAGCAACGATGCGCCGATCTGCGCATAGGCTACGGCGAAGGCGATTGAATGCTGCGCTTTGCTGAAAATCCACCGAATCCCAAAGCCCATCAGCCCAAGAAAGAACGCGCCGAAAATGGGCCCGAAATCGACATAGGCGGCGGTAAGAAGCGGAAATTCCCCGCCGCCCAATACCTCTTGCAATGCTTCCAAGCGGGGCGCGAGGATATGGGCGAAATAACCGTCGGTCGCGGTGAGGAACATCATGCCCTGAAGGCTCAAACCACCCCATGTATGCGGGATCTCGACAGCGAGCGGAGCAAAGCCGTTCCACATGTCATTGACGAGGTAAAAGGCCAATTTTTGCGTGCCGATGTCGAGGGTTGAACGGTCAAACATCGGATTGGTGATCGATTCCCGAGCCATCCAGAGGGCGAGGAAAAGCGCGACTGCAAACAGGCTCCAGCCCCATCCGACCAGCCGCCGCCGCATGAGGCAGGCGACGAGGTAGCACGACAGCAGTAGTTGTAGGAGCAGCAGCCGTTGGCTCATGACAATAGGCAGGATGAAAAGCGCCAAAGTGTTGCCGATTAGGATAGAAACGAGCAGACCGCGGATGTGACGGGGCAGGGCGCCGAGACATAAAAACGCAGTGGCCAGACAAGCGGTGCCGGGAAGGGCGGCATAGAAAAGACGCATCCCGGTGAAAAGTTTGTTCTCTAACAACAGGTCGCGGGTGGTTAGGCTGTCGATGTATGCCGCTGCGGCAAGGTGGATCAGCCCGCCCGCTTTGGCGGCCGCTGTCGCGATCCATAGTGCGGTCACCCCCAGCAGAATTAGGTTCACGGCAAAGGTCAGATAGGCCGCGTGGGTTAGGTTTATCTGCGCTTTGTCGATCCGCGGGCGTCTGCGTGAGATACGCGCAGCCATATCCCCCACGGCATAAGCCAAAAGGGCCAGCAGCAGCCAGGCCGCCCCGGTGGAGGTGAAAGCAGAAAGGCTGAGGTCTTCGCGGCGCATGAAGGTTTGCACGAGATCGAGGCGGTCGAGATGGGCCAGCGTCAGGGCGGCCCCGGTGCCGGAGAGACCCCAGCAGATAAGGAGCAGCGAGAGGGGGGAGAGCGTCCATCTCATGCGGCGATTCGTGTATCTCGGGCTGCGCGATACACCGTGATGTCGGCAGCGCAGAGCGCCTCTATCCGGGGGCGGAGGTCTCTGGGAATTTCCGTGGGGACCGGAGCAACATTGCGTCGCCAAAGGGGGACGCATTGGCCGGTATAGCGTTGTAATCGTTTTGCAAAAACATGTGGTTGACTTAGGTCCCCCACAACGTCGAAACGCTCGAGGGCCGTGATGGCGCGGGCGATGAGGGGGGCGGGATTTTGCCCCGGCTGCAAGCTTTGCCCGGCGAAATAGAAGAGGTATTGCGAGGCCAGTCGCATGGCGTCGGGCGTATCGAGGAAATCCGCCAGACTGGTCGGGCGTGACGGGCTCGGATGGCGCCGCTGTAGGTAATTGTAATGCGATACGAAGCGCGCCACGGGATCCCGCAGCAGGGTAACGAAAGCATAGTTTTTCGCGGCTCCGTCGTGGAGCATGGGATCGTATTGCACATGGCCGGAAATCATACGGGTGCCGCGCGCGACCAGCCGGTGCAACTGAGCCCGGCGGCGTTCATAATCGGCCCCCATTCTCGGCCCGGCGGGTGTCGTTGGATCGCCGGGATCAAGGTCGATCACCGTCTGCGACAGGCAGTACCGCAGCCGAAGCGCCGCGCCAAAGCTGGAACCGCCGCACTTGGGGACGTGGATATAGATGATCCGGGGCATGGGGGCTCCGTCGATTCGAGTCAGAACTTCCCGAAGATTGCAGCGTTTGGTTAATGAGCGCTTAACTAAAGCTTGCGTCGCCGCGCGCTACGGCAATTCGAAAGTGACGGAGGATATATCTGACCGCTTGTAGGCGGTTCTTGGAAAAAATCGCTCTGGTTAAGCATTTGGTAAGATCTGTCGCTTGAAAATGGCCGTGTTCGAAAAGGGTGGGAGCCCGACTTTCGAGGGACGCTGATGCATATTGTTCACCTGCTTACCCGTCTTCTCAGGGCCGGTTCCGAGGAGAATACGCTTGAAACCTGTCGCTGGCAGATCGCGCAGGGATACCGGGTGTCACTGATCCACGGCGCCGCGCCCGATCCCTATTGGGAGGATCACTTGCCGGATGGCCTTACCCGTATCCCCTTGCCCGAAATGGTGCATCCAGTCCATCCGGCGCAGGATATGCGCGCGCTGATCCGATTGCGCCAAATTTACCGCCGGCTGGCGCCTGATGTAATCCATACCCATCAAAGCAAGGCCGGTATTCTCGGTCGCCTCGCTGCGCGGGCGGTGCCGGATGCGGTGGTGGCACATGGGGTTCACATCGTACCTTTCGATGGTGTGCCCCCAGTGAAACGCGCGCTTTACCTTGCCGCGGAGCGCTTGGCTGCGCGGCAGACAGATGTGTTCATCGGCGTATCCGAAGCGGTTGGCCGAGCCTATGTGGCGGCGGGGATCGCGCGGCGTGGGCGGGTGCATTGTGTGCGTTCAGGGATGGACATCGAACGCTTCCGCAACCCGGCGCTGCCTGCCGATTGGCGCGAGCTTCTGGGGGTTACACATGGCAAGGCACGGCCCCGCGTGGTGCTGATGATGGCCGCTTTCGAGCCGCGCAAACGGCACCTTCCTTTTCTGCGCGCTCTCGCGCGTGTGGCTGATACGTTGCCGAACCTGAAACTGCTACTGGCCGGTGCAGGGCCGGAGGAAGCATCCATCCGCGCGGCGGTAGAGGGGCTGGGCCTGCAGAACAAGGTCGTCTTTTGTGGCCATCGCCGGGATCCGGAAGCCTTGCTCGCCCTTGCCGATCTGTCGGTGCTGACCTCGGCCCGGGAGGGTCTACCGCGGGTGGCCGTCCAGTCTATGGCGGCGGGCTGCCCGATGGTTGTGCAGGACCTGCCGGGCATTGAGGAGATTATCGATCATGGGCGCAATGGAATGGTCGCCGAAGGCAACGATTTGGACGAAGTGGTGCGGTTGATGAAGGTTCTGCTGGGCGACGAGCGGCGTCTCAATCGAATGCGGAAGGAGGCGATCGCCACGGATGTCAGCGCTTGGGCACTTGACGCTCTCGGGCGGCGGACGACTGCCCTCTATGGTCTTCCCGCGCGTCGCCGCGGTGCCATGGCGGCGGATCACGAAATGGGTTTGGCGTGACGGTTTACGTCAATGGCCGCTTTTTAGCGCAGCCCATATCGGGCGTTCAACGTTTCGCGCGTGAGGTGCTGGGAGCGCTCGATAGAGAGCTTTGCCGATCCGCTGCCTTGAGGGACCTGCTCGGCCCCATAGAAGTGCTAGCGCCACACCGGGTCGAAGCACCGGGCTGGCAAAGGCTCAGGCCGCGCTATCTGCCGGGTGGATACGGCCATCTTTGGGAGCAGGGACCACTGTGGCGGGCAAGTCGTGATGGCGTGCTGATCAGTCTGGGCAACAGCGGGCCGCTCGGGCACCGTGCGCAAGTCATGTGTCTGCATGATGCCAACCTATGGGATATTCCCGAAGCCTATAGCGCGCGCTACCGGCTTTGGCATCGCGCGCTGCGCCCCCGTCTTGCCCGCCGCGCCGCGGCTTTGTTGACCGTAAGCCGTTATTCAGCTAAAGCGCTGGCAGAACGCTTGAGTGTTTCCGAAGCTCGCTTTCGTATCTTGCATAACAGTGCGGATCATATGTTGCGGCTGCCCTCTGCGCCTGACGCCGCTGCACGCTATGGGCTGACCACGGGGAACTATTTGTTATGCGTTGGCAATCGTAGTCCCAACAAGAACCTACGCGCGTTGATCAACGCGCATGCGGAATGCGGTGATGAGGTCCCGCCATTAGTCCTCGTCGGTGGTGCTGTACCCGGAATCGCGTCGCAGGAAGCAGCGGGAGACCGGGTCATCGCCCTCGGCCGGGTGCCGGACTGCGATCTGCGCGGGCTCTATGAGGGAGCCTCGGCATTTGTCTTTGCGGCTTTGCACGAGGGCTTCGGCATTCCACCGCTTGAGGCGATGCGGTTGGGCGTGCCGGTGATCTGCGCGCGACGCGGGGCGATGCCGGAGATCCTCGGCGATGCGCCGCTATGGTTCGACCCCTGTGATGAAGGGGATATCGCGCGAGCGCTTAGGGCGTTTTCGCAGACTGGCGCGCTGCGCCGCCATGAAATGGCTCGGCGGGGGCGGCGCCGGGCGGACCTGTATGATTGGCATAGAAGTGCCATGGCGCTGGCGCAGGTGGTGGTGGATGTACGGGAGGCGCATTGCAGACCTAGGAGAGACGCTGTGAACGGCTTTGCCGCGCGCGATCTACAAACTGTTAACTTTAATACCGCCGCCGAGGGGACATGAGAAAACCGTCTTTCTATAGAGCGCCAATGTGGCGCCTGTTAACTTCTCAACGCAGGCAGGCCGACGCCCGTAGCGTCGAACCCGCCGTCGGATGCAACGACCTGCCCGGTCACATAGCTCGCGCGGTCGCTTGCGAGAAAACAAATGACGTCCGCGATTTCGCGTTCGGAGCCGTAGCGGTTGAGGGGGATCGCATCGTGATAGGCCGCGCGAATCTCCGGCGAGTGGACGGCCAGCGCCAGTTTCGTGTCCACCGGTCCGGGGCAGACACAGTTCGCACGGATCCCGACTTCGCCAAGCTCCGCCGCTTGCTGTTTGGTCAGATGGATCACTGCTGCTTTAGAGGTGCCATAGGCGATCCGCAGCGTCGAGGCCCGCAGGCCGGAGATCGAGGCGATGTTCACGATGGCCCCACCCCGGGCGGAGAGGAGCGGAAGGCAGGCTTGGGACATCAGAAACACGCCGTCGAGGTTGGTTTCCATCACGCGGCGCCAGCGGGCAAAATCAGTCTCGGCCAAGGGGCCGAAATCGGCGACGCCCGCGTTGTTGACCAGAATGTCGAGGCGCCCGAAGGTTTGCTCTACCTCCGCGACAGCCTGCGCGACTTGCTGCGGCATCGAAACGTCGCAAGTGATGGCAAGTGCGCCGGGGAGTGTGGCCGCGGCTTCCGCCAGTTCTTCCGCATCGCGGTCGAGCATGACGACGCGGCGGCCTTCGGCGTGGAAAAGCGCGGCTGTGGCAAGGCCGATGCCGCGGGCGGCACCGGTGATCAGGGCGACGGTATCGTTCATTTCAGCACCTCGGGGAGGAAGAGGGAGAGGGCAGGGACCGCCGCCACGATGGCAAGGCCGATGACGCTGATCGCGAGGAACGGTAGGGCGGCGCGGGCGATATGCTCCAAAGGTTGGCGGGTGATGTTCGCGGCGACGTAGAGGTTAATCCCGACGGGCGGCGTGATGAGGCCGATGGCTAGGTTCACCATCACCAGCACGCCAAACCAGACCGGATCCCAGCCAAGCTCGCGCACTACGGGCAGGAAGATCGGCAGGGAGATGAACATCACGGTGACCGGGTCCATGAACATGCCCGCGATTAGGAGGATCAGCATGATCACCATCAAGATCACCCCGCCATTGTCCGACAGGCCGAGCAATTGGTTAGAGTATTGGCCAACGAGGTCTTCGACCGTCACGACCCACCCGAACAGGCTGGCATAGGCGACAACCAACATGACGACGGCGGAAGAGGAAGCAGCCTCGGTCAAGGCGTCGTAAAGGGCGCGGATGGAGAGGGTGCGATAGGCAAAGGCGCCCACAGCGATGGCATAGACGGTGGCCACGAGGGCGGCTTCGGTCGGGGTGAAGATGCCGGAGTAGATGCCGCCGAGGATGACGACCGGGGTCATCAGGCCCCAAAAGGACTCGCGGAAGCTCTGCCCAAGATCGCGCCAATAGCCTTTCCTTGGCGGCGCAGGGGAGAGCTTGTCCAACTCCGCCCGGTTAGCTGATTTAATGAAGGGCAGGATGATCAGCATCAGCACACCCATGAAGAGACCGGGGATGATCGCCGCGATGAACAGTGCGGAGATCGATGTCTCGGCAATGACGCCATAGATCACGAGGCCGATGGAGGGCGGGATGACGATGGAGAAGGCCGCGCCCGTGCAGACCAAAGCGGCGGCGGCAGCACGAGGGTAGCCGTCTTCTTGCATGCCTTTGATGATCATCGGGCCGATGGCCGCGACGGAAGCGGGGCCCGAGCCCGACACCGCGCCCCAGAAGAGGCAGACCACGGTGCCGACGACACCCATGCCGCCGGGCAGGTTGCCGATCAGGATGCGGAAGAAGCGGATCATCCGCTCGGCGATGCCGAGGGTGCCCATTAATGTCCCCGCAAGAATGAAGAAGGGGATGGCGAGCAGGGCGTATTTCGCGATGCCGGTGGCGATCAAATCGCCCGCAAGGTCAAAGCCAAAGCCGATTTGCCACATGGCATACATGGCCGAGAGGCCGAGCGCGAAGGCCACGGGCACGCGCAGGGCCATCAGCAGGAAGAAAGCGACGATCATCTGGGTGCCGGCACCCATGCTAAAGATATCAAACACTGGATTATGCTCGCGGTTCTTGGCGCGTCGCGCGCCACATTTCTGCGGCATGTTGCAGGTAACGGATGATGATCAGGGCAAAGCCGAAGGGCAGGCCGATTTGATACCACCACGCAGGCACGCCGAGCGCATAGCTGCGGATGCCGCTGCCGATCTGGTTCATTAGGGTGGCCCAAGAGAACCAAGCCGAAGCCGCCAAAAGCAGGACCGAGAGGATCACCGACAGCAGGAACACGGCCCGGGCTGCAGGGCGGGGCAGGAAATCTTGAACGATCGTGACCGCCAAATGCTGCCCCCGCCGCGCGGCAATCGCAGCGCCAAAGACGGTCAGCAGCAGAAAGCCGTTGGTCAGCAGCTCTTCCGAAGCGGCGAAGGAATAATGCGTGGCATAGCGGACCACCACATTGATGAAACCGATCAACGTCATGCCAAGAAACAGCACGGCGCAGACAATCTTCTCAAACTCGTTCAGCAGAAATCGCATGGCTCTGACCCTCCCGGATCGGCGCGGCCCCGGTGCAGGGCCGCGCCGGGGCTTTAGTTCGCGGGTGTCGCCGCGATGGCGTCTTGGAAGCTACCGACGATGTCGGTGCCCACTTTGGCGGCCCAAGTGTCGAAGGCGGGTTTGGTCGCTTCGCGGAAAGCGGCCAGTTCCTCTTCGGAGGGCTCGTACACCTCCATCCCCTTGTCACGCAGGAATGCGACGCCCTCGGCGGTGCCTTGGCGGGTGATCTCGCGCTGGTATTCCATGGCTTCGGTCGCCGCTGCGCGCATCTGCTCTTGGGTCGCCTCGTCCAGATCGCCCCAGACTTCGGTCGAGACGCCAAGGAAGATCGGGTCATAGGAGTAGTGCCAAGCGGTCAGGTGTTTTTGCACCTCAAAGACCTGCTGTGGAATGATCACGGCCCCAATGGGGTTTTCCTGACCATCGACCACACCCTGCTGAAGCGCGGTCATCGTCTCACCCCATTGCATCTGTTGCGGGTTGGCGCCGAGCGCGTTCATCACGTCGATATACATCGGCCCGGCGACGCGCATGTTCAGCCCCTTCATATCTTCGGGGGTCTTGATCGGGCGGACATTGTTGGTGACCTCGCGAAAGCCGTTTTCGCCCCAGGCCAGTACTTCGATGCCCTTCTCGCGCAGAATGTCTTCGAGCAGTTTCGCCGGTTCCCCTTGGGTGGTCGCGTCTACCTGATCGTAGTTGGCATAGAGATAGGGCAACGAGAAGACGGCCATCTCGGGCACCAAGGGGGTCACGTTGATCGCTGAGGTGACGACGAGATCCAGCGCCCCGCGGCCCACCATCTCGGCCTGTTTCATCTGGTCGCCGCCGGAAAGCTGCGCATTGGGAAAGACGCGCACGTCATAGGCGCCGTCGGTTTTTTCGGACAGAAGCTCACCGAATTTTTCGGCTCCCTTGTGCCAAGTCGTGGTGTCGCCGGTGTTATGCGACAGGCGCAGGGTGTCGGCGCTGACCGTGCCGGAAAAGACGGCGGTTGCGAAAATTGCGGCCAAACCCGCCTTTGAAATCATTTTCATAATAGTTCCTCCCTCATTGAGCCATAATGTGGAACAGAGTTCGTCGGATCGGGCAAGATATTTCTTGCAATCGATGGAAGAATGCGCAGTTCTTTGTGGCGAAACCCCGGAATTCCGATGTAAGAGGTCCATATTATGAACGGCGGAGATCAGGCGACCCCCGCCAGCGGCAGTCAAGCGGTGGACCGTGCCCTAGCGCTTTTGCAGATCACCGGGCGGGCAGCCGGGCGGGGCGCGTCTTTGTCGGAGTTGATCGAGGCCTCAGGTCTGGGCAAGCCCACGGTGCGGCGACTGATGCTTGCGCTGATAAGGCGCGGTCTGGTGGAGCAGGACAGCGCCTCGCGGCTCTATTTTCTGGGGGAGGAAAGCTATGTCCTCGGCACGCTCGCGACCCCGCGCCATGGGCTGTTGGAGATTGCGGCGGATGCGGCTGTGCGGCTTGCGCAGGTGAGCGGGGACACGGCCTTCGTCAACATGCGGCGCGGCTCGGCCGCGGTTTGCCTGCACCGCGAAGACGGGGCTTTTCCGATCCGAACCCATGCGCTTGAGACCGGCGCGCAGCACCCATTGGGCATCGGCGCGGGCTCCCTCGCGATGCTGAGCGCGCTGCCGGATGCGGAAGTGGAGATGGTGCTCAAAGACAATGCCGAACGGATGGCCAGCGACTACCCGGATTATGACGCCGACCTTCTGCGCAGTGATGTGGCGCGAACACGGGAGCGGGGTTTTGCCCTGAACCCCGGGCGGATCGTGCCGGGCAGTTGGGGCATCGGCGTGGCCCTTTGCCGCCCCGACGGATCCGTGGCGGGCGCCATGTCGATCGCCGCGATTGAAAGCCGAATGCTGCCGCCGCGCGATGGCGAACTGGCGGAATTGTTGAAGCGCGAGGCGCGGGAAATTGAAATCCGGTTGGCGCGCAGGATGCCGCAGCCGGTACTGGAGGAGGATGAATGATGACGGACCCCTATATCGTGGGCTGGACCCATAGCGCCTTTGGCAAAAGCGAAGCGCCCGATACCGAAGCACTGATGGCCGAGGTCACCGGCCCGGCCTTGACCCATGCGGGCGTCGATGCCGAAGACGTGGATGGCATCTTTGTTGGTGTCTTCAATAACGGTTTCTCGGATCAGGATTTTCAGGGCGCGCTCGTCGGCATGGGGAATGAGGCTTTGGCCCGCGTCCCCGCAACGCGCTACGAGAATGCCTGCGCGACCGGCTCCGCCGCCTTGCACGGGGCGATGGATTTCATCGCCAGTGGGCGGGGCAAGATCGCCTTGGTGGTCGGGGCCGAGAAGATGACCGCCACCCCGGGCGCGGAGGTGGGGGACATCCTGCTCGGCGCCTCATACCGGGCGGAGGAAGCGGGCGTCGGCGGCGGCTTTGCCGGGCTTTTTGGGCAGATCGCGGGCAGCTATTTCCAGCGCTATGGCGATCAATCCGAAGCGCTGGCGATGATCGCCGCGAAGAACCACCACAACGGAATGCAAAACCCGCTTGCCCATATGCAGCGGGATTTCGACGTGGCCTTTTGCAATACGGTGTCCGAGAAGAACCCCCTCGTGGCTGGCCCCCTGCGGCGCACGGATTGCTCGTTGGTCTCTGACGGGGCGGCGGCGATGGTCGTGGCAGCACCCGAGGTGGCGGCCCAGTTGCAGCGCGCCATCCGTTTCCGCGCCCGCAGCCATACCAACGAACCGCTGGCGCTGTCGCGGCGGGACATCACCCGTTTTGACGGCGCGCGCCGGGCGTGGGAACAGGCCTTCGCGGCAAGTGGCCTGACGCTGGACGATCTGAGCCTCGTGGAAACCCACGATTGTTTCACCGTGGCGGAGCTGCTTGAATACGAGGCGATGGGTTTGACCGAGCCGGGCCAAGGCAGCCGCGCCATTCGCGAGGGGTGGACCGCCAAGGACGGGCGGCTGCCGGTGAACCCCTCGGGCGGGTTGAAGTCGAAGGGCCATCCGATCGGGGCCACTGGCGTGTCGATGCATGTCATGGCAGCGATGCAGTTGATGGGGGAGGCGGGCGGCATGCAGATCCCCGATGCCGAGCTTGCGGGGGTGTTTAACATGGGCGGGGCGGCGGTGGCCTCCTATGCCTCGATCCTTGAGCGGGTGGCGTGATGCAGCCCGTCTCTACCCGCGTTATGAACCTCTCGCAGTTTCTGGCCGACTCTGCGCGACGTCACCCTGAGGAGATCGGGCTGATCTGGGGCGAAGATACTTGGGCTTGGTCCGAGTTGGAAGCGCGCGCCACCGCCTTTGCCGCCGCTCTGCGCGACCGTTATGGCATGCGCAAGGGCGACCGGTTGCTGGTACAATCCGCGAACTGCAACCAGATGTTCGAAGCGGCCTTTGCCTGCTGGAAACTCGGCTGCGTTTGGGTGCCTGCCAATTTCCGCCAAACGCCGGAGGAGGTCGCATGGCTCGCCATGTCTTCGGGCGCCAAGGGGCTCTTGGCCGGGGCCGAATTCGCCGGGCATATCGCGGCCTGCAAAGATGTCGATTTCACCGTCATGATTGGCGGTGAGGGGGAGGGCGGTTACGACGCGCTTGTGGCCGCGTTCGCGGAGGTGCCGGTCACCGTGGCCGAGGTGGACCGCGACGATCCCGCGTGGTTATTCTTTACCTCCGGCACGACCGGCAAGCCGAAGGCGGCGGTGTTGACCCATGGCCAATTGGCCTTTGTCATCACCAACCATCTGTGCGACCTGATGCCGGGGACGGGGCCGGATGATGCCTCCATCGTCGTCGCCCCGCTGTCGCACGGGGCGGGCATCCATCAGTTAACGCAGGTGGCCCATGGGGTGAAAACCATCCTGCCCGGTGGCGCAAAGTTCGACCCCGCCGAGGTTTGGCGTTTGGTCGCCAAATGGCGCGTGACGAATGCCTTTACCGTGCCGACGATCGTGAAAATGCTCGTTGAACATCCTTCGGTCCATGAGCACGACCACTCCAGTCTGCGCTACATGATCTATGCCGGGGCACCGATGTACCGCGCCGACCAAATCCGCGCGATCGAGGTTCTGGGCCCTGTTCTGGTCCAGTATTTCGGCTTGGGCGAGGTGACGGGCAATATCACCGTGTTGCCGCCCGCGCAGCACTCTGCCGATGATGCCGTGATGCGGATCGGCACCTGCGGTTTTGCGCGGACGGGGATGCAGGTTCAGGTGCAGGATGCCGAGGGGAAAGAGGTCGCACCGGGCGAGACTGGTGAGGTTGCTGTGATCGGCCCGGCGGTATTTGCGGGTTACCACAACAACCCCGTGGCCAATGCCAAAGCCTTCCGCGACGGCTGGTTCCTGACCGGCGACCTTGGGCATATGGATGCCGAAGGGTTTCTTTATCTCACCGACCGGGCGTCGGATATGTATATCTCAGGCGGGTCGAACATCTACCCGCGCGAGATCGAGGAAAAGATCCTGCAACACCCGGCCATCAGCGAATGCGCCGTGTTGGGAATGCCGGATCCGACATGGGGCGAGGTCGGGATCGCCGTCTGCGTCGCCCAAGGGGCCGCGCCTGAGGCCGATGCGTTGCTCAGTTGGCTGGGAGACAAGGTGCCGCGCTACAAAATGCCGAAGACCGTCGTCTTTTGGGATGAGATGCCAAAGTCGGGCTACGGCAAGATCACCAAGAAGTTGATCCGGGCCGAGCTGGCCGAACGGGGGGAGCTTGCGGATGTCTAAGGCGCCATTGGCGCAACATCCCGGAACGGCAGCGGCGGCGCGTGTGAATGCGGTGCCCTGTCGGGCGACGCATCGCCGGGTGACCTTGGCTGCAGGGGCGACGCTTTTGCAGGCGATGGCGGAGGCGGCTGAGGGCGCGGGCGCGTGGTTCGACCTGAGTGATCTGCCTGTCGAAAAGCTCACCTTCGTGCGCCCTGCGCCCTCGCCGGATGATCGGCATGTGGCGTGGTACAGCGCGGAGACGGAGTTACGTGATGCTGTGATCGAACGGGCCGGTGCGCATCTGGGGCGGCGGGATGGCGCGGCATTCGCGCATATTCACGGGATGTGGCGCGCGGAGGACGGGGCCTGTCACGCGGGGCATCTTTTGGCGGAGAAAACGGTTCTGTCGGCAGATCATACCGTTGATGTTTGGCTGCTCGAAGGGGCCATCCTCGAAACCGCGCCGGATGCTGAGACAGAGTTCACCCTGTTCCGGCCCGTCGCTACGGGGCCGGTGGACAGCCCGAACGCCGTGCTTGCCACGATCCGGCCCAACGAGGTGATCGAAGACGGCATCGAGAAATGCGCGGCGGTTTCCGGCTTGTCAGTGAGCGCGGTGAAAGGTCTAGGGAGTTTCGTCGGCACGCAATTGCGGGGGCAGCCGGCGCTTACGGATATTGCGACCGAAGTGCTTTTGATAGGAGGAGATGGACGCAGCGCAATTTCCGTGGGCCTTGAGGGGCCGCCGGTGAGGGGAGAACTGGCGGCGCGGGCCAACCATGTCTGTGTGACATTCGAGGTGCTTTTGCTTTCGCAGGGGGAATGAACACTTTCGCCGAAACTAAAATGCATGCCGCGTGGTTGTCGCGGCATGCAGGGGAAACTTAATCGCGCGAAGCGGTCATTCCGGCGCGAGGAAATCGATGATGCTGCCGAGGAACTGAACGCATTTCTCAAGCTGGTCGAGATCGACGAACTCATTGGGCTTATGCGCCTGTTCGATCGATCCCGGCCCGACGATCACCGATGGGATCCCGCCGATCTGCTCGAAGACACCGCCTTCGGAACCATAAGACACCTTGCCGCCCCATGCGGGAAGAAGGTCGGCATAGCGTTGAAACCCTTCTGTTTCGCGCGCGTCACCCATGGCGGGATAGGAAAAGATCGTCTCAAAACGGATACCGGTGCCGGGGATCTTCTCTTCCATGGGTGAGGTGACCTCACGCGAGATCTCATCCAAGAGCAGCTGCATATCCCGCTCAGGCTCCATGCCGCTGATCGAGCGGAGCTCGAAAGTCAGTGTGCAATTGTCCGGGGTGACATTCGTTGCGACACCGCCCTGCATCATTGTCACCAACATCGTGGCATGTGGCACGGTGAAGTCGTGATCAAAGGGGCCGTCTTGCTCATAGCGTTTGCCGCGTTCGGAGATCCGCGCCACGGCTTTAGAGGCAAACTCGATCGCATTGACATGCTCGGGCGCGAAAGACGAATGGCCCGCGGTGCCCGTGGCATGGGCGCGCATGGCGATCTTGCCTTTTTGCCCGGTGATCAGCTTCATCATCGACGGCTCGCCGATGATCGCAAACTCAGGCGGCACGGGTAGCTGCGCGAGATGCTCCGCGATCGAGGGGGCGCCCAGACAGCCGACCTCCTCGTCATAGGAAAAGCACAGGTAGACCGGGCGCGTCAGTGCCGCCTGCGCCAATTTCGGGGTGACGGCCATGACGCAGGCCGCGAAACCCTTCATGTCGCAAGCGCCGCGCCCGAAGAGTTTGCCGCCCTTGATCTCGGCCTGAAACGGGTCGGTTTCCCATTCCGGCTCATCCGCGGGGACGACATCCGTATGCCCGGACCAGACGATGCCCGCCTTATCCTCGGGGCCGAAGGCCGCGATCAGATTGGCCTTGGCGCCGGTCTCGTCCGGTAGGATGATGATCCGCGCGCCCAGATCGCCGAAGTACGCGGCCATATGGTCGATAAGCGCGCGGTTGGAGTTGCAGGAGACCGTATCGAAGGAGATCAGCCGCGCCAGATGTTTGGCGGCGTCACCGGTCAGGTCGTCAAACGAAAATGGTGTTTCGCTGAGGTCAATCATTGCTGAACGCGTCTTTCTTTGGATTTTAGGAACTCGCGGCGGACCGTCAGGCCAAGCACGAGAATGATCAGCACCGCGAAGGCCCATGTGATGGGCGAGGACAGCAGCACCGCAGGATCGCCCCGCGAGATTGCCAGTGCGCGGCGCAGGTTTTCTTCGATCATCGGGCCGAGGATGAAGGCGATCAGGAAGGGGGCCGCGGGGATGTTCAGCAAGAACATCCCAAAGCCCACCAGCCCCATCACAAGCAACACGGCCACGTCAAAGGTGCTGGAGGCGATGGAGTAGATCCCGAAGATGCAGAGCAGCAGCACCAAGGGGGTCAGCAGGGTCTGCGGGATCAGCGCCACTTTGGTGAACATCCGCATGGTTACCTTACCCGCAAAGAACAACAGCACCGAAGAGACCAGCATACCGATGAAGAGCATGTAGATCTCATGCATGTTCGTCTGGAACAGCAGCGGGCCGGGGGTCAGACCTTGGATCATGAAGGCCCCCAGCATGACGCCCGTGATCACATCGCCGGGCACGCCCAAGGCAAGCAGCGGGATCATGGTGGCACCGCAGGCCCCGTTATTGGCGGATTCCGAGGCAGCGATGCCCTCGAGCTCGCCCTTGCCGAAGTTCGCGCCGTTTTTGGAACTGCGCTGCGCTTCGCCATAAGAGAAGAAGGCTGCGGAGGAGGGGCCGATGCCGGGGATCGCGCCGAGGATGGATCCGATGACGGAGCCTTTGAAAATGCTGCGCAGCGATCCCATGAACTCATCGCGGGTCACATGCTGGGCACCCAAGGGGGCGGCCTCATCTTTGTTCGCGGCGCGGAGGACCACCAGCTTGATCAGTTCGGGCAGTGCAAAGAGGCCGATCAGGACCGGCGCAATCGAAAGGCCAGCCTGCATATCCGGCACGAAGGCAAAGCGGAAGGAGCCATAGAGGTCTTCGCCCACGGTCGCCAGCAGCAAGCCAAGCGCGGCTGAAACCATACCCAGCAGGAGGGAGTTGCCGGAGACTCCCGCGACGGTGGTCAGCGCAAAGACCATCAGCATGAAGAATTCAGGCGGGCCGATGTGAAGTGCCAGCAGGGCGAGGGGGGCGGCAAAGAAGATCAGAGAGATATTCGACAAAAAGTCGCCGATCACCGAAGAATAGAGCGCCATGTTCAGCGCTTTGCCGCCTTTGCCTTGTTGGGCCAGGGGGTAGCCATCCAGCGCCGTGCAGGCCGCCGAAGCGGTGCCGGGGGTCTTGATCAGGATCGCGGAAACCGAGCCGCCGTAGGTCGAGCCTTTGTAGAGCGCGACGAGGAGCAGGATCGACGGCACCGGGGCCATGTAAAACGTAAAAGGCAGGGCCAAAGTCACCGCCATGGTGCCCGTCATGCCGGGAATGGCCCCGACGATCACGCCGCCCCAGATACCGGCGGTCATGATCAGAAAGTTCTGCAAGGTGGCAACTGCCGAGAGTGCAGAGAGAACGTCGTTTAGCATCAGTATCTCCGATCAGAAGCCGAGTGTCTTGAGCAATGCGCCTTTAGGGAATTGCGTGCCCAAGGCGGAATTGAAGAACAAAAGAAGCAGCACCGGCGCGCCGACCGAGATCAGCGCGATCCAGACCCGGTAGCTCCGTTCGCCGGTCATCAGGACCATGGTGAAGGTCAGCAGGATGATCGCGATCAGGAAGCCGACGTAAGGAAGTGCCAGCAGAAACAGGCCGAACGCGATCACCACACCCGCGAAACGCAGCGCCATCCGCTTGGGAGAGCTTCCATCGGTCTGGACAGTTTCCTCAGCCGGTGCACCGCCGCGGAACGCAAGGGCCAGCACAAGGAGGCCGAGCAGGATGCCGATCAGCGACACAGTGCGCGGCCACATGTCAGGCGGCGGGGCGAAACCGGGGATGAAGGCCGGGCGAGGCACATAGACAGGGATAAGATAGAAGGCGCAGAGTGCGAAAAACGCGACGACCAGCACCCCCCGCAAAACGGGCTTCGTCATGGCAATCCTCATGAAAACAGGGACCTCTAGTGAGATCGGGCAGGCCGCAGGGGCCGGCTGGGGGAGGGGCAGGCGGGCGCGGCTGCGCCCGCTTGCTATAGCTTACTGGGGCAGATAGCCGAAGTCTTTGGCAAGACCGTTGAACAGCTCGTACTGGCTTTTCGCGTAGTCGGGCATCTCCACCGTGCCGATGGTGGAGATCGAGCCGCGACGGTCGGCCAGTTCGAGCCATTTCTCGTCCGTGGCGACTTGGCCCAGCACGTCCTGCCATTTGGCGATCACGTCTTCAGGCAGGTCTTTGGGAGCGTAAAGCGCGCTCCAACCGGTGATCTGGCCCGCCTTTTCATAGCCCAATTCGCTCGCTGTCGCGACCTCGGGCAGGCTGTCCATCCGCTTGGGTGCAAAGACCATCAGGGCCTTCATGTCGCCGCTTTCAATATGGGGCATCAGGGATGCCGCCGCCATCGCGACGAAATCGACATGGCCGCCCAGCAGGGCTGTCGCAAGCGCACCGCCGCCTTTGTAAGGCACGAGGGTCGCTGCGGTCAGCGGGTCGAGGTCATTGTCGGCCAGCAGGGCTTGGGTGGTGAAGCCATCGATCGCCGTCGCGCCCGAGGCCGCATAGGTCATCGCGCCATTGCTGTCTTTGACCGCTGCGATCAACTCGTCGACGTTGTCATAGGGCGCGTCGCCGCGCACGGCCAAGATCATCGGGGTCGCTTCGAGCGCGCTGACGAATGTATAGGCATCCCACGGCACCGCGGCGCCCGGTGTCACGGCGGGCGACAGGGCCATGCCGACCCGCGCGAGCAGCAGCGTATAGCCGTCCGCATCGGCTTCGGATACGAAACGCGCGCCGTTCATGCCGCCTGCGCCGGGTTTGTTCATAACCGTGACCGGCTGTTCCAGAAAGGGCTGTGCCGTTTCCGCCAGGGCCCGGCCCGCCAGATCCGAAGCGCCGCCCGGGCCATAGGGCACCACCAGCGTGACAGATTTTTCTGGATAAGATTGGGCAAGCGCCGGTCCACCGACTGCCATGAGCGAAAGTGCAATCGTTCCGATTATGTTTTTCATGAGTACCTCAGATGTTGTCCGGCAAGCCGGAGCTGTTGGATGGCGGCCACCATCCACAGTATGCTGAATTTGACAAGAGACGCGCCATAGTTGCATAAATTGCATACTGAGGGGAGGCAGCATGTTCAAGACACGAGAACTACAGGCCTTTGACGCCTATATGCGGTTGGGCGGCATGAAGCTTGCGGCGGAACATTTGGAATTGAGCCAGCCGATGGTGAGCCGATTGCTGTCGTCTCTCGAAGAGAAAGCCGGTTTTGAACTCTTCCAACGCAAGCGAAATCGCCTTGCGCCGACAGCCGAAGCATTCAGCTTTCACCAGAACGTGGTGCACTATCTCTCGGGGCTGCGAAATCTTGAGCAGGAAGCCAAGGCGATTGCCAGCGGTCAGGTCGGGCATCTTGTCATCGCAGCGCAGCCCGTCTTTTGCGACACCTTCCTGTTGGACGCGCTTGCCCAGTTTCGCAAAGAGCATCCCCAAGCGACGGTGCAAATCGCCGATGTCGGCATGGCCGAAATGCTTCAAATGATCAGCGAGAACCGCTGCGATTTGGCCTTCGGCATCACGCTCAATGCCGAGGCTTTCGGCGGGGAAGCCCTGTCCTTGGCCCATTGCGAGGCGACATGCATCCTGCCGAAAGGGCATCCGCTTGAGGAGATTGAGGAAATCCCCCTGCCGAGGTTACGCAAGGAGATGTTCATTGACCTGTCCCAAGGCAGCCCGCTGCGGCGGCGGATCGATCTGCTGATGGAGTCCATTCAGGTCAACCGCACAATCGCCGCCGAGCTTCGGACCATCCACGGCATTGTCCGCCTTGTAGAGCGCGGGGAAGGGATCGCGATCATCGACCCTGTAGCGCATCAACTGCTTGATTTGGAACGGGTCTCGGTCCACCGGCTAATCCCTTCGATCACATGGGACATCGCCCAATTCGTGCCCCACGGGCGGCCCCTAAGTACGGTGGGGCAGGCCTTTGCGGCGGTGGTCGCGGATGAGATCGAGAGCCTGAAACGGTCCGGGGTGGTAAGCGAAACGCTGTAGATTTGGCATTGATGGCCCGGATACTATCGGCCTCGCGATGCCTTGGGCGGCGCAGAAGCGTCATATAGATTACACTGGACCTGCCACGCGTTAGTGCCGCCCCCAAGTGGTCGTTAAAACCACTTTCCGTTCGAAGAGGACTAGACTTTTCCGATCCAGTACTGTGTAGCTGTGAACAAGCATGCAATTTTGACCCCGTAGAGGGGTGATCGGCGTCCAAAAATGACCCCCTTACACTGATGTGGATAATGCTCCCGTGGTTATCGGGGAGCAGAGTGTTGGATGTTGGTTGTGGAAACGATTGCGAAGATCCGGCGGGCGTATTTTCAGGACAAGAAGCCGATTAAACAGATTTGCCGGGAGTTGCGGGTATCGCGGAACACGGTGCGTAAGGTGATCCGATCTGGCGTGACGGAACTCACCTATGAGCGGAGGGTGCAGCCGCAGCCGAAGATCGGCCCTTGGAAAGACAAGCTCGACGAGATGCTGGCTGTGAACGTGCGCAAGCCCAAACGTGAGAGGCTGACCCGGATCAGGATCTTCGAAGAACTCAGAGCCCTCAGATATGACGGCGGCTACGATGCTGTCCGGCGCTACGCTGCCTCATGGTCCAAAGAGGAACAGGAGGCATCGGCCGCTGCCTATGTGCCGCTGACTTTCGATCCTGGTGAGGCCTATCAGTTTGACTGGAGCCATGAGGTCGTCGTGATTGATGGCGCGACGACAACAGTGAAGGTGGCGCACGTCCGCCTTTGCCATAGCCGAATGCTGTTCGTGCGAGCCTACCCGTGCGAGGTGAGCCGTTGGAACGCCATTGGTCCGAGGACAATGGACGCGAAGACGGCGGTAGATACGATCTTTGTCGGTCGCGACCGCGCCTACAATCGCCGGTTCCAGCAGATGTGCGGGCATTACTTGGTCGATCCCGTCGCTTGCACCCCCGCCTCGGGCTGGGAGAAGGGGCAGGTCGAAAACCAGGTCGGCGTTGTCCGGCGGCGGTTCTTCGTGCCGCGACCGAAGTTCAAGAGCTATGCCGAACTCAACGCCTGGCTTGAAGACCGGTGCGTTGCCAGGGCTAAGTCCAACCCGCATCCGGAGCTCCGGGATCGGACAACTTGGTGTTCAAGCGAGCAGCGCAAGCTTGGCAAGGTGCCGAACGGCGACCGCCAGATGGTTCAGATCCTGAGCATGATCCCAATTGACGGGCTGGATGCCATAGATGCCGCTTGTGCCGAAGCCCTGAATGTTGATTGTCACTGAGAACTGACCCGGCTGCATTGCATTGAACTTGTAGGAATTCTCTCCGCGCCATGTATAACCGCCCAGCAACACGGCCGGTCCATCGGAGAAATAGCCAGTCGAAGGGTAACTGATCTGACCAATGGCGAGATCGGTATAGCTGATACCCCCGTAGATATCTTCATCCTCTTCCCAGAAGCGGCGTTTGAACTCAAGGCCCCACTTCGTCGATCCATTGTAGTACATCGAACTGATCGCATTGGATAAATCACCAGAGAGATTATGGTCGATCTGCCCAAGGATGGAGAAAGGAATGGCACAGACACAATAGTCCGCTTTGCTGGTCTGCTGGCCTCCACCGGCCGTGCCTTCCCATGTCACCGTTACCCCGTTCTCGTCCTGCTGTAGCGAGACGACTTTGGCGCTATAGGTAATAAGATCTTCAACCTCGCGCTCGAACCCTCTGGCGATACCATCCATCCCGCCGACCGGCTGAAACATGGGTGCTTGGTGATCCACTGTCTCATGCGTGGGGAGATGCTCCCAAAGCCGCGACTGCAGCACCTCCAGCGGGTTAAGCAGGTCCGAAGCTTCAGGCGCTGCCCCGACACCGCCGCCCGACTGCTTTGCGAAGCCGCGATAATGGCTGGTGTCCAAGCTCCTCACGTATTCGTTCTTTTCGTTCAACACGCCGAAAGCTCGCAGGCTTTCCAGAAGGACTTCTCGGTCTTGTGCGGTGACCAGTTCATCAAGTCTTCCCTGATCGACGGCCTTGGCCAACAACTCCGAGATATGGCTACGATAGTCGGTATTGATGTCTTTCAGACGCTGCGGCTTGCCGCCATAGGCATCCGAACGATGAAGATAAGAACTATAGTTTAGTTGGATAAATGGCTCGAGAGGGACTTTGAGCCGCTTACAGTAGTCTAAAACGGCATGGTGGTTATGCGGTAGGCGCCATGGGTCAGGGTTGATGTAATTGCCTTCAGCGAAGTCGACGTTCTGGGTTGCGCCGCCAAGTTCCGTATAGCTGTCACCCGAGCGCAGGGTCCAACACCGCCCGCCCGCCTTCTCACGGAACTCTAGCACTTCGACCTCATAGCCGGCTGCCCGCATTTCATAGGCGGCGGTGAGCCCGGCCAGGCCGGCGCCGAGAATCAGCACCTTCGCTCCTTGGGGATCTCCGTCTAATTGGATTGGTCCGCTACAATCAGAGGGTGCTGCAAAAACCCATCGAAGTCATAGCATGTTACATAGCCGCACTGCCTGCGGCAGTTCAGATCATCGTTAGAAGATTGCGGCGTGTGATCTAACTCATGGAGCCCCCCTCGTCGTAAAAACGATAAGCGCACCTCCGATCACCGCGACACAAGCGCGCTAGTTCACGAATTAAGTAATTCTACAGAGCCAACCGTTCGCAAAGGTGCAGGGTTCCAAGAAATCAGGTTTTCTTTTTCTGAATGCCGTAAAAAATCCTTCTATCTGATTCTCCGAGAGTATTTCGAGCGTGCAGCGTCGTGGGTAACTAAAAGCGCGAGACCACTTCTGGAACGGTGCGATTTCAGAGAAGGTCAAGAAATCTCTGCTCGGCCAGGGAAAGATGTCGTTCCTTATGGCGCAAGACATAGAACGGGCGCTGCGGTAACTTGAAATTCACCGAAACCAGCCGGTTTGCCTTGACCGCCGGGGCGACCACGAGGGTCGACAAGATCGCAGCTCCAGCTCCAACTTCTGCTGCCACGCAAAGCGCTTCGTTCGATGGCAGCTCAAACGCGACTTCTAAATCGTCAGTGCTTAGGCCTTGATCCATGAGGACCTTCTCGCAAGCCGAGCGGGTACCGGAGCCTACCTCTCGCATCACCCACGGACTTGTCTTCAGGTCTTCGGCATCAGAAGGCGGGCAATGCTGCCAAGCATGCCCCGGGGCCACGACGAGCGCCAGTTGATCCCCCTGCAAAATTTGGCTGATAAGTGCCGCATCTGTGATCTCACCCTCGACGAAGCCGAGGTCAATGGTGGCGTCATGGACCATCTGGGCCACAAGTGTGGAGTTACCAACGGCGAGCTCAAGTGCAATGCCCGGGTGTTGCTCTCGAAAGCGCTGCATCAAAGGTGGCAACCAGTAGTTTGCGATTGTCTGGCTGGCGCCCAAGCGCAGCGTGCCACGCTTCATTCCGGCGAGATCATCCAGCAAACGGTTTGCCTGTTCAGCGCGCGCCACAACGGCGCGGGCTTCGCTCAGAAACAGCTTGCCTGCGTCCGTCAGAATAACTCGCCTCCCAACCCGGTCAAACAGACGAACAGCGTGGCGCTCCTCCAGCGCTGCCACTGCAGCACTGGTCGCGCTTTGGGTCAGGTTAAGATAGGCCGCCGCCTGGGTGACATGCTCACGTTCAGCGACAGCGATAAAGATTCGAAGTTGTTCAAGCGTCATGCCAAGAGAAGAACCAGACCGAGGCTGAAAACGGAAATGAAAACCCAAGCGCCAGCCCCTAGTAGCGCGGGCCTGATACCTGCGGCTGCCAGTTTGCGCATGTCCGTCTCTAGCCCCATTGCCGCGAGAGCCATGGCGAGCAGAAATTGCGTGATTCCAGTTGTGTAGGGCGCTGTGGCCTCGGGCACCCAGCCGGTGCTGGCCAGCCCGACCATGGCAACGAAACCGAATACGAACCATGGCAGCGGTGTCGCTACGCGGTTCGCCGCGCCACCAGCGCTGAGCCGTTTGCGGGCAGCAAGAAAACCAAGGCCCAGCACAACGGGCGCCAGCATCATGACACGTGTTAGCTTAGCAATGGTGCCGAATTCGCCAGCTTCCTGTCCGCGCGCATAGGCGGCGGCGACGACCTGCGCCACTTCATGAATCGACGCGCCGGTCCACAAGCCGTAGGGCTGCGGCCCCATGTTAAACAGGCCGGCAATCACAGGCATCAGTATCATGGAGAGCGAGCCGAAGATCGTCACACAGGCTACGGCATAGGCCACATCCTCATCACGGGCACGGGTCACGGTATTTGTTGCAATCACGGCAGAAGCACCGCAGATTGAGCTGCCATAAGCGATCAACTGCGTTAGCCTTGCATCCACCTTCAACACCCGTCCTAACCAAGTAGTAAAGGCGAATGTGGCCAACAGCGTGGCAACGATAACCGCCATGCCGAGGCCGCCCACGGCGATGACCTGTTGAACCGTCAGTTGTAGCCCAAGCAATACGATACCGGTGCGTAAGATACGTTTGAGACTGAAGGCGACACCAGCCTTCGCAATCGCGGGCGTCCCGAACAGGTTGTGAAACGCCATGCCGATTAGAATGGCCAAGATGAGTGGGCTAATCTGATGGACCCCGGGTAAGTGGCGCAGGCCGAATGCAAGCGCCGCAATCAACCCGGCAAGGAAAAGGCCAGGGAACACACTGTGCGCTTTCGTCGTTTGTTGCCGCCTCAGCCCAACGCCACCTTCGTGGATGCTGAAATATGCCATGTAAAGTCCCCTCGTGATCGTTGCAGGGGTATCGTTAGGTGGGCCGCAAATATAATAAAAATTGTTTGTCTGAGTAGAAACAATCGATTTTGTCGAATGGTCAGGCCGCGGTGACAACAATAGGTGGGCGCAGTCAAATCCGAACAGCGGTTTCTTCTTTCGCAGTGCGGATCACCATCATCCTGAAAAACCTAGCAACATTGCTCTGATCCCGGAACAACCTATCGCAAAGCGCGTCGAATTCTTCCATGTCGCGCAGGTTTAGTATCAGAACGACGTCGGTCTCGCCCGTAACGGCATAAGCTTGGGATACGGCGTCCTCTGCCACCGCGAGGTCTAGAAAGCGGCGCATGTGCTGTTCGCCATGAAGTTTGAGTTCGACAGTGACCAGCGCCTTTAGTGGTCGTCCCGTTTTCGCAGGGTTCAGGATCGCGACAATGCGGTCGATGATTCCGGTCTTGTGCTGCCGTCGAACCCGTCGAAGGCAGCTAGAGGGAGACAATCCGACCTCTTCTGCCACGCTGACGTTTGACCGTGACGCATCACGCTGCAAAAGGTTCAAAATCTTTCTGTCGAGTTGATCCATGTGTCAGCTTTTCGTCGGTTCATTTTGCAATAATATTGCACAAGAATGCAATATTTGACCACACATGCGATATGGGATGCAGTAGAAGGGCCAGGATCATGTTATAGGAATTTTTTTGATGCCGATCTTCCGCGCCGCTTACCTTAAGACTTTAGAAGCACTGGAAATATACTGGGTGCTCCTCAGAGTTATGGTTCCGATCACAATCATCACGGAACTGCTGTCACGCATGGGGGTGATTGAGGCGATCGCCCCTACATTCGCGCCTTTGATGAGCCTTGTCGGGCTGCCCCCCGAGCTTGGTTTGGCATGGCTGAGCGGGATGCTGGTCGGCATCTGGGGGGCGGTCCCTCTGCTCTTTGTTCTTGTCCCGATGGACAGCTTGAGTGTGGCGGATGTGACAGTATTCTCGGCTTTGCTTCTTTTTGCGCACGCTCTGCCGATTGAGCAGAAGATCATTCAGCAGGCCGGGCCTCGAATGCTAACAACCACGGCTCTGCGCATCTTCGGCGGGCTGCTTTATGCCTTCTTGTTGCACAATTTTCTGGTTGCCACCGGCTGGCTTTCTGAGCCGGTGAACCCTGCCTGGATTCCGATGAACGTGGCTCCGGATTGGGTCGGTTTTTTCATAGGTCTTCTTGAGGCGATGGTTACCATGCTCTTCATCCTCCTCGCGTTAACTTGGGGTCTTGAGATACTGAAGGTCACAGGCATCCTTGAGCTCGTTATGAAAGGACTCGCGCCTTTGATGCAGTTGGCCGGAATACGCGGTGAGGCAGGGCATTTGACGGCGGTCGGCCTCTTCTTGGGAATTTCTTATGGCGGAGGCCTCCTCATTCGGGAAGCACGGTCGGGCTCGGTCTCGCCCCGCCAGATTTTCATCTCATGTGTGTTCATGGGGTTTGCACATAGTGTCATCGAGGATACCCTGATTATGGTTGCCATTGGTGCGGACCTTAGTGCCGTACTCGGGGGGCGGGTCATTTTTGCGGTTGTGGCGACAGCTGCAATTGCCGTGCTCCTTCGTGTCATCTCAGACGAGGCGTTTTCGAAGTGGGCATTCAAAACGTCAGGCCGGCATTCAGCTGTCCAGCAACGAGCGTAGTGATGGCCGCCCTGTCTGAGGGGCGAGCCGGCAACTGGGCCCCTGGCTCTCCCTCAAATGTACGCGTGGGCTTTTTGTAGGTGTTGTTGGATTGGGAGGTGCAATGGCTTCCCGCGCCAATCGCGAACGTCTCCTTTGCTTCAGCCCAACCGATTATTGTGTTGGCAGCAGCACGCCAGCCCCCCGATCGCATAGGCGGTCCTGCTCGGTTTCTTTGGGAATCCAAAGCCGAGTAAAGGGGCGGTCATTCGTGACACCATATGCGACAAGAACGGTGCCCAAGCCAAATAGCTGTTGATTGTCACTGAGAACTGACCCGGTATTTTCACCGAGATTTGACCCACCCTCAGTTATGCGTCGTGGTTTATG
>NZ_JBIFGB010000012.1:0-34154 GCF_043558145.1 Sulfitobacter sp. 1A10359
TTACCTCGAATTCTTATCCGCCTCGTGATCCGAACCACCGCGTCTCCGCTGCCGTCCGCCCCGTCTGGCGCCCCAGCGGTGCGTCTCAGCGCCGCCGGTAGAGGGGGTTCTAAGGTTACTGGGGCAAAGCCGCAAGCAGAAAGTTGAGAAAAGATGAGATTTCGGGGAACTTTCCGGCAAGATGCTGAAATGGCGTGCTAAATTTCCACTCCTAGCGCGCCGAGGCTGGCCTCCCCTGGCCTATCTAAGCCGATACCCTCACTGCCGGCCCATGAATCGACCGCGATTCACGGGACCACAGGGCAAAATCGGCGACTCGCAGCACAGGCCCTACTCCTCCCCTGCATCCTCCTCCGCCCGACTGAGCGGAAGCGGCTCTTTGAAGGTGAGCGTGCGGTAGGGGAAAGGAATTTCCAGCCCTGCCTCGTCAAGCGCACGCTTCACCGCGGTCACCACCTCATCCCGAGAGCGGCGCTGCTCGACCGGGGCTGAGCCTGTCCACCAAGTCACCTCGAAGTTGATGGAGGACTCCCCGAACTCTTGGGCGAAGACCTGAATCGGATGCTCCCCCTGCTCTACCGTCTCGCAGCGCGCGACCGCTTCAAAGATCACCGCCCGCGCTTCACCCAGATCGACATCATAGGCCACCCCGCAGATCACGGTTTGCCGACGGTGCTTTTGATCCGTGCGCACATAGACGGGGTTCTTGAAGAGCATCGCATTGGGCACGATCACGAGCTGCCCGTCCGTCTGGCGGATATGGCTCTCTCTAATGGCGATATGGGTGACCTTGCCCTCGATTCCCTCGCATTCGATATGATCCCCCATGCGCATTTCCCGACGAAAGAGGATGATGATCCCGGCAAGGAAATTCTCAAAGACGTCCTTGAAAGCGAAGCCGATGGCGACCGACCCGATGCCGAGCCCCGCCAGAATGCTCGCAGGCGTGAGCCCGGGAAAGACGATCACGGCCGCGATCATGATGCCAAAGACCCAGATGAGGATAGATGTCAAAAGGGTAAAGAGGTCCTGAAGGCTCGGGCGCAGCTTGGTCCTGGACAGGGTTCTGCTGACCAGCGACCGGCCAAGCGCGGCCATGGCCCAGGTTAATATCAATACGAGGGTTGCGACAGCGATCTGCGGCAAAAGTGCGATTGTCTCTCGCGCCATCTCCATGATCTGGCGCCACATGATCCTGACTGGCTCCACCCTGCCCCTCCTCTGGCTGTTTGGTAGATTGCCGCAAAACCCATGCTGCGGCGAGTGTTAATTGCGCCCCGTTCAACGCGCCACCACTGGCCGTGTGAGGCTCGGGAGCTAGCTTAGGGCAAGGTTTAATCAGTTTGGAAAGGAGCCCGGCGCACCCGGCGTGACACTATGGACATCATTCGCATCATCATCGCTATCCTACTGCCCCCTCTTGGGGTGTTCTTGCAGGAAGGTCTGGGAAAGCACTTCTGGATTAACATTCTACTGACCTTGCTGGGTTACCTGCCCGGGATCGTCCATGCGCTCTATATCATCATCAAAAGGTGAGAGCGCGGGCAGCAGCCCGAATAGAAAAAGCGCGCCTCCGAGAAGAGGCGCGCTTTTGCAATCAATCAGATAGTTTGTCCTTGGCGTCACCGACACCCTTTTGCACTTTGCCTTCGGCCTGATCGGCCTGACCTTCGTGCTTCAGGTCTTCGTTGCCTGTGGCATCGCCGGCTTCTTCTTTCAGCTTGCCACCGATGTCTTTCGCCTTGCCTTTTGCTTGGTCGTCATTTGCCATGGTTGCTCTCCTCTATCTAGGTAGGGGAACAACGTTGGGCAGGAGGCGCGGGTTCCGTTGTGAGGGAAATCACGCGCGTTGGGCAGCGAGGCTTACGGTCTGTCTGTTTTAGTAAAAATGGTGCCCGGGGGCGGAATCGAACCAATTGACAGATATCATAGGAAAGCCTTATTTCGTTGGTTTTGTGAGATAATACCTTCACTGTCTATGTAGCAATTTCCGTAGCAATTTATGGTGCAGCAGCTTGAATCCTGCGATGTGAAATGTAGCTTTTGAGCAAGTTGGGTTCGATAGAGGTTGTTATGGTGGACGGAGTTTTTAAGCGCGGAAAGAAAGGGTTGTATACCGCCCGCCTGCAGGTGCCGACGCAGTTCCAGAATATCGTCAAGACCAAGGAGGTCTGGCAGGCCACTGGGACTTCGAACTACGAAGAGGCAGTCGAGTTTAGAATCACCTGGAAGCGGCGGAAGATGGCGGAGTGGAATGCTTTGCTTGCTGGCAGGCAGCCCAATCAAGCGAAGTCCAGGTTCAAGCTCGCAGCAGAGCTGGCCGTTTCCAGAGGAGAGGACTACCGGACTGCGGAAAATCTCTCGAACATGAATTTGGAAGAGATCCTCGGTCGCGTTGAACGCCTTCAAGCCATGGGGGATGGCCCCGAAAGCGTTGCCGCTCAAGCAATTCTCGGCGGCATTGAAATGCCCAAGATGTCTTTAAAGGAAGTTGCGATGAGTATGCCTGAGCGGTTTCCAGAAGATTGGAAAAACAAGACTGCTCGTGGCAAAAAAGTATGGGAGAGTCGTTGGCTCAGACCTGCCGACAAGTTCATCAACCTCGTCGGAAAGGATCCCGAGTTCATCTCGATCGACAGGCAATCTGCAATCTCATTCCGCGATGCTCTGAAGGATCGGGTTTTGGATGATGACGATTACAAGGCTGAATCCGCAATGACAGAACTACAGAACCTCAATGGGCTGTGGAAGCGACATCATGAGGCCCTCGGCATCGATCCGGAAGAAGTTCCGCCGTCACCTTGGAGGAACTTGGCATCGCCACTCTACAAGCTCGCTGAGGGGGACGGGCAGAAGCTCGAAATCCCAATCGCTAACCTCGAGATGCTCATCGCACCAAATGCTCTTGATGGCATGAACGAAGAAGAACGCGATATCATTTACGTGCTTGTCGAGACAGGAGGACGTCAGTCCGAAATTACCGACATTCCGCCAGGATCTATCCATCTTTGCCACGCTATCCCGCACATTGAGATCAAGAACGAGACTGGTGAGTTTGCCCGCACTATCAAGAACAAACCCTCCAAACGGAAAATTCCGCTCGTGGGTGTAGCCCTGCAAGCAATGCGTCGACATCCTGATGGCTTTGCGCGTTATCGTGGGAAAGGGACATTCTCCGCTGCTGCCAATGCATTCTTACATGAGAATGGCCTTTTACCAGAGGAGATCACGATTGGCGGGACTCGTCACTCTTACGAGGCGCGCATGAAGAGGGCCGGGTATGACAATGATGACCGGGGGGCCATGATGGGACACTCCATAAAGCGAATTCGAGGACGGGAAGTCTATGGCGACCCCTTATCCCTCGAGGAAAAGCTGGCAATCGCCGAAGCCATCAGACTTCGTCCGGGCAAACGCTAAACTTTTCCGAAGCATTTTGCTCTTGCAAGACTCTTAGCCCGTTGGATAGCTGTTTCCTGAGCCTCCATGGCAGCAAGTTCTTTCTCCAAGCGAACAAAGATCGGCAAATACGCGACGCCGTCGTCTCGTTCGGCAACCATCTTAGCTACGAATTCCAGAGCATTCTCAAGCCGTGTCCGCCGAGCAACTTTCGCGATATTTGATCCATTGTAGGACATTTTTTGTGACCTCTTGCGATTGAGGTCGGGAAATGGACGCGTGCAAATCCGCGCGGAAACGAGTTTGACTTGGTTTTGACATAGCCAATGACCTGCCCCCCTACTGGTCCCTCGTTCATAACGAGAGTCTGTGGGTTTGATTTTGGGAGTCGTCGGTTTTGGGCTTGGCAAGCACGCCGGGCGCGGAGCCCTCAAATTGCTCAAGCGTCCGGCGCGCTTCGGCCGGTGTTTTGTTCCCGAGCGATGAATGTGGCCTGACGGTGTTGTAATCGTAACGCCAGAGCGCCAGCTTCCGGCGGGCTTCGTCCAGGGTGTCAAAAATCTCCTCGTTCAGCAGTTCGTCACGCAGGCTGCCGTTGAATGACTCGATGGAGGCGTTCTGCTGCGGCTTCCCTGGGTCGATATAGTGCCATGGAATCGCGTTCTGATCGCCCCAACTTAGAATGGCCCGGCTCGTGAACTCTGTCCCGTAGCACGTCGGGAAGAAGCGGCGCAGAGAGGTTATGGCCGCCTGCGCACCCCTTAAATTGCGCAGCGGGTGGTCATGACCGGGTCTCAGGTCTCAACAGTGGTTTTGCACAACCACACCGCTGAGGAGACCGGCTATGACCGCTACCCTTTCGACCGTTTTGGTCGCCATCGACATATCCAAGCATCGGCATGAGGTGCTGATCAGTATTCCCGGCAAGAAGCGCCGCCGCCGCATAGCGATTATGAACACGCTGGAAGATCCCCGTCGCTTAACCATAAATCTCGCAAGCGATATGAACCTCAGGCCTTCTTAGGTCTGGCATCTTTACGTTTCCTGGCAAACAAGCCACCTGCTGTTCGATATCGCACAGAGTGTGTTTGAAGGTAGAGAGTTGCGTATTTTCGCGTCTGAATTAGGTGCATCTGACCTGACGTATGCATCTCAAACGGAGAAATAGATTCAGATGAAAAACTTCCTTCTTACGACGGCAATGGGCGCAACACTCGCGACTGCGGCGCAGGCTGAAACGATGACCTATGTGCTCGATCCATCCCATAGCCAGATCGTGTTCAGCTATAATCACCTGGGTTTCTCGACCACCACAGGCATGTTCTCTGGGTTCGAGGGCAGTATCGAGCTGGACCAAGAAGACCCGGCAGCATCGAGCGTCTCTGTTTCATTTCCCGCCAAGAGCCTCATCACCGGCTGGCCCGCCCGCGAAGCGCATTTTCTGAGTGAAGATTTCTTCGGCGCCGAAGCGAATCCCTTGGTGACATTCACCTCAACGTCAATCGAAGTAACCGACGAAGAGACCGGAAAGATCACCGGCAATCTGACCATGAACGGCATTACGAAGTCTGTCGTTTTGGACGCCACACTGAACCAGTTGGGCGATCACCCGATGGAAAATCGCCCCTGGGCCGGATTTGACGCGACAACCACGCTGCTGCGCTCGGATTTCGACATGGGCCAGTTCGCCCCGTTTGTCGGGGATGAGGTTGCGATCGATATCTCGATCGAAGCAATGGTGCCCGCTAAATAATCGAAGCCTCATACTTTACCACAAGGGTCGCGCGATTCCTTGCGCGGCCCTTTTTTCGTCTCGATGGTGCAGGGTCTATTCTGGCTTAGTTGCCACCAGTTCTATCCGGACCTCCACAGCAAACCCGACAGAGCTTTCGTCCGGATAGGCCATTCCCATGCCGAAGTCACGGCGGTCCAGAACCGTGCCGCCCGAGGCTTTGGCCGTGCGTCCTGTCACCTCGAGATCGAAGTCGAGCGTGACGGGAACACTCTGCCCGACCAGTGTCAGGGAGCCGGAGGCTTGGTGCTTCGGTCCGCCGATTTGCACGATGTTGCCCTGAAACACGGCGGTATCATGGGCGGCGACATCGAAGAACTCGGGGCCTTTCGCCTGGGCCGTCACGGACCCAAGTGTAAGGGAGGTCGTATCGATCACCGTCTTAACGGCGCCTGTTCGGGTTACTTCATCATACTCGATCTCAGCCTGCCAATTGGCAAATCCGCCGGTGACCTCGGCCCCCATTTGCTTGATCGTGATCGACAGGCTGCCGTCCTGCACGACCCATCCTTCGGTCTGTTTAGCAGGGAATTGTGACGCGGCTTCCACGTTGTGAGCGGGGCCGAACACGGTCAGGGCGCCGCCGATTGCAAAGGTCCAGATCCCTATTGCGGCGAGAACGGAGGCCGTCTTGCCGGGGTGAGTGGCCGCCTTGCCGGCAGCCCGTCCGTTCCACATGCGGGCCAAGGTGCCATCGCGGTCAATCAGCGCGTGTTTAATTGCGCCCCCGATATGCGCCGCGACCATCGTTGCCAAAACGATCCCCGCAATCCAGTGAACATTGGCTGCCGCACCGGCAAGGCGCTCCGATTTTGGAATAAACGGCAAGCTTTGGGGGAAGGGCCACCAGATTGGCGCAAATCCCACTTCGGCCGAATGGATCACCCAGCCGGAAAGTGGGAGCACGAAGATGGCGGCGTAGAGCACCCAATGCGCCGTGTCCGCGGCGAAGGTTTCGAGGCGCCGTTCGGAATGGAGAGGCACGGGACGCGGTTGCGAGATTGCCCAGCCGACCCGCAATACTGCCAAAGCCAAGATCGTCACGCCGATCGTCTTATGGGTCGAATACAACAGCTGAAGGAAAGTCACGGTATCGCCACTGCGCGGCGTGAACTTCCCGATCAATCCAAGCGCTATGTCTGACATCACCAGGAGCGCGATGCTCCAATGGAAAAAACGGGCGACGCGCCCGTAGCTGGCGGTTGTGTTTGATATCATCGGACCCTCGCATGTCTTGACTGGGTTTCCGATATCAAGACTTCGCCGCCAGCACATTCCGTTGTTTTCACACAACCTCTGTGCGCAGATGGGCAAGGCACGGTTTAGCGAGGCGCAACTCGGAGGGCAGGTGTCCGCATGCGCACGCGTTTCGGGTTAATTATCCATGCAATGTATGGGTGTTTGCGGGAGTGCAGCGGTGCGGAATTGACGGATGGCCGATCTGTTGAAGCTGCGCCGCAGCGTCGAAAGAGGATGTGAGTGTCTGGCTTGGGCCGTTCGTGTTCCTCCTGCATCATCGGCGGAAACCGGAATTTCGCCGCAGTTGCGAAGTATAGTTTCACCCTATGAGGAGAAAGCAGACGTTCAGCAGCGAGTGGCACTTTCATCCGCAGCGAATGTCTCCTACGAGCCCAACTTGTGAATTGGGTTTTCTCGCCGCGCGCGCGCACCATGAAATTTTCTGCGCAAGCATGATCATTGTACAATAGCGCGGCGAGAGATACCGGACGTTCGCGGTCATTTCCGCCATCTGTTGTCGCATGGGCCGGCGCAACCCTTCCCCGCATCCTGCTAAACTCCGTGGGTCAGCAATGGGTTGATGCTTGGGTATGGAGGGAGGATTGGAGGGCCAATTATGCCTCGAGTACAACTACCTGCACTAACCCCGAAACGAAGAGCCTGGAACAAAGGCCGAATAATCGGCCAAAAGCGGCCTCTTCTGCCCAGGCAAGTCTGGGCTATTCGAGCGAGGCTCGAACTTGCTGGGAACTTGAGGGATCTCACTCTTTTCAACGTTGCCATTGATAGCAAATTGCGAGGCTGTGATCTGGTTCGGTTGAGCGTGGCTGATCTCGTAAACTCGGATTGCGTCCGGGAACGCGTTTCAGTCGTCCAAAGTAAGACAAGGTTGCCCGTGCAATTCGAACTTACAGAGAACACACGCAATTCGATCTTGGATTGGGTGAAAGCGCCGGGAATGATCGGACGCCCGTATATGTTCCCAAGTCGCTTCCATGAGCGCGCGCACATCTCCACCCGTCAATATGGTCGATTGGTTCGCGATTGGGTTTCGTCAATCGGCCTTGAGCCGAGTGGTTTCGGGACGCATTCGCTTCGTAGGACCAAGGCCGCCGAAATCTACCGGAAGACCGGCAATCTACGCGCAGTCCAACTTCTGCTTGGCCATTCCAAGGTCGACAGCACGGTCCGCTATCTGGGTGTTGAACTAGAAGACGCTCTCAGCATTGCCGAAAAGATCGACCTCTGAAGTGTCATGGCGGGCAGCTCTTGCTGTCCGCCAGCGAATTGGGGTGTGGATCAACCCGCGGCACTTTGACCAAACCATCAATTTGCACCACAGTGCCTGCATGGCGTCGCTTACTCAAATTGAACTGCTTCTCCCGGAGTTCCGGGCCTATGCGATCGCTATTTGCGCGTCTCCTGACGATGCCGAGGATCTGGTGCAGGACGCCATCGAGCGGGCGCTGAGAACCGACAACCGCCCGACGGTGCTTGATGAGCTGCGACCGTGGATGTTTCGGGTGATCCGCAACCTGCATTATGACGAACTCAGAAAAAGACGTGTGCGCCGGGAATATTTGGCGGCGGAGAAACGTCTCTCTGATGAAGCAGGTACATCGGATGTGGCGCGAGACATCCTTATTCGCATGGCCTTCGTAAAACTGCCACCGGACATGCGCGAAGTGCTGTGTCTTGTTGACATAATGGGATTGAAATACGCCGAAGCGGCAGAAGTGATGAATGTAGCGAACGGGACGGTCATGAGCCGTATCAGCCGTGCGAGAAAAGCCCTCTTGGCGCTGGTCGAGGGGACGGGCGCGCGCGATGAAATTAAGAATAGCAGATGATGAACGAGTTGAACGGAAAAGACTGGGAACTGATCAACGCCTATCACGATGGAGAGTTGGGTGACGCGGAGCGCCGAACCCTGGAATCGCGCCTCGCGTCAGAACCGCTGCTCGAAGAGGCTTTGAGGGATGTCTCGAGTGTCTCGGCGAGCCTCGGTGCGCTGCGTCCAGCGACACGGCAGATTTCATCGTTGCGACCAGCAGTGCCAGCAAACCGAAACACGCGGCCCGCAATGTGGTTTGTCGGCGGGGCGGTTGCGGCATTGATTGCGTTGGCCGTCGCGGTTGGCCCCCAGGTATTCAAGGCACCGTCGGCTTTCGATATCCACGCGGATTTCGCGGCCCAGCCATTCGCCATTGAGACGGCAGACCTGCGCGTCGTTGCGGTTGGACAAGACCTTGACGCTCCGGACCTCACCGCTGCGAATTTAGCGGCGGTTGCGATGCAAAACCTCGATGATGGTCTCGCAGTTCATTATGCTGGCCGCAATGGTTGCCGTTTGACTTTCTTCCGCGGGGGCGTCGCTCTGGCTGAGCAAAGCCTTGGCACGGAACATCAGGTCGCAGCGTGGTCAACGTCGAACGATATCCCTCATATGATCGTGGCAACGGGCATGGATCAGGACAAGTTCGATGCGGTCGCGGCGTATCTCAAACTCACGACCCGGCAGCAGGACGTGGGCGATATGGTGGCCTCACTGACCGAAACCGCCGCCGGTGCGCAACGGTGTGTTGGCTGAACTGCTGGTTCGACCATCTCGCCGACCTGAGCGCATACAACGAAATGAAGCGCCGCCATGATGGGCGGCGCATCCTGAGGTCAAGCCAGTCAGGTCATTCCGCGCTGGAGAGCTGTGCGAGATAGGCCATGACATCCGCGATGTCCTGTTCCTTGCGCAAACCGGCAAATCCCATCTTCGTTCCACGGACTTCGCCACGCGGATTGGCCAGAAAAGCAGCCAGGCGATCAGGCGACCAGATCCCGGCATATCCGATCAAGGCGTCTGAATAGTCGTAGTCGGGAACGGCCGCGACGGGTGCACCGACGATACCATAGAGGTTGGGGCCGACCCGGTTGGCGCCGCCTTCATCAACGGTATGGCACGCCGCGCAGCGACGGAACGTACGTTCGCCAGCTGTCGCATCGCCCGTCGCCAGAAGCTCTGCGCCCGGCATCAGACCAACCGATGTATCCGCCGAGACCGTCTCCTCCGACGTCTCTTGGGACGCTGCCGCGCTGTCCTCGCCCGTCACCTGGGCCACGTATTGCGAGACCGCTTCGATCTGCGCTTCGGTCAGTGTTTCCGAAAACGCGGGCATAACGCCGATACCGCTGGTCACGGCGGCACGGACCTGCGCAACCGTCGGTTTGAACTCGTCGAGGTTTGGGCCGATTTCCGCTTCGGCCCCGGCATCCGAAAGCGCGTGACAAACCGCACAGGGCGGCTGTGCCGTTTCGTTGAAGATCGTGCGTCCCTCTGCCAGGTTGACGTCGGCGAGTGCCGCGGACGGTATCAGGAGAAAAAGGAATGCGGCGCCGGAATGCGGCGTCAGGCGATTGAACATGAAGTGGCTCCGGATCTGTGGGTCGGACCGGCGGCTTTGGGCCGCCGGCGAAGTTTTCTAGCTGACGGTCACGTCGACGGCGTGCACGCCCCAGCCGTTGTTGCCGTACCCGCGTTCATTGGGGGGGAACTGTTCCGGCTGGGTGTCGCCGGCAACATTGGTAGCGCGGCTAGCCAGCACATGCGTGCCTTCGGGCAGATCGGTGATTAGGACGAAAGGCCGCCAAGCGTAGCGGCCAAGGTCGGGGCCGAGAAACTGCGCGTCCGCCCAGCTTTGCCCGCCATCGGTCGAGACCTCGACTTTTTCCAGATCGCTGACCCCGCCCATAGCGACGCCGTGGACCTGCACCTTACCCGTCGCCGCATCCATCAGCGGGCCGGTGATCCAAGATTTCACGTTCATCTCGTACATGGACGGCTGCGAAGGGTCGCCCGAGACGCCGACGGGGCGCACACGGTAGCTGGTTTGCTGAATCTTGTTCGGTGACTCTTCTGCCGTCAGCGCCAGACGCTTGACGTATTTCACGTTGTTCACGCCGTAGTAGCCCGGCACGACCATCCGCAACGGACCGCCATGAGCCAAGGGCATCGGCTCGCCGTTCATGTCCCATGCGAGGATCGCCTGCTCCATCGCGGCCTTTGGCACCGAGCGCTCGACCTGGATCGTTTCCTTGGGCACGCCGTCGGGGATTTCTTCGCCGCCCGTGCCTGTCAGGAAGTTCATGCCATCGGCGGCGCCGCCCATCGCCTCGATCACGGCGCGCACCGGCACGCCGGTCCAGACCACGTTGCCGGCGGCACCGACCGACCATTGCGACCCGCTCGTCTCATGGTCGAAAAAGGCGCGCCCGTTGCCCGAACATTGCAACACGCAGACGACCGTTTCGACACCGATCGTTTTTATGTCGCCCAGGGTCAACGTGCCTGGGTTGGCAACGCCGTCGATCTCGATCTCCCACGCGTCGCGGTCGGCCACGATATCTTCGGACGGTGCAGGCAGGTTGTTGCGGATGTAAAGTTCGTCGCTCGGCGTGATCAGTTCAGTCCCTTGAACCGCGCGCTTGGTTTCAAGTGTCTGTTTCGAATGGACGATGAAATCGTTGGGGTCCTTCCAGGCCACGTAATCGGGCAGCGGATCGGTCGCGTCCTGCGCGATCGCCGAGCCGCCGACCGCAGCCGCGGCCACGGTTCCGGCCGAGCCGATTAGAAAGTGGCGACGCTTCACTTGTGTCTCAAAATTCATTGCTTTCCTCCCATGGTTTAGGGCACCGCGTTCCATGGCATACAGCACCCTTATGATTGAAAGACGTCCGGCCGATTGTCTTTATTCCCGCCACCCGCAAAAAAAATCGGCCACGCGCGTGGCCGATTTCCTGAATTCCGGTTTTTAAGGGTGGATCAGCGACGCCAGCCTTCGGTCGCCATGAGGTCCTGCGCCTCCTCGGTGACGAGGAAATCGAGAAATTGCTGTGCCTCCGGTTCGGCATCGGGCGACAGCACGACGTTCACGTCGCGGTAGATCACCCGTTCCTCGGCAAGCTCAACCATGTCCAGGTCATCCTTGGTGATCGGCCAGTTGGGCCATGTGATCCAGGCGTCGGCATCACCGCCCGAAATGACACCGTAGGAGGCACCCGAGCCGAGCGCATAGGCCACGATGTTGCGGCGCAAGGCGGCGATGTCGTCAAGGCTGCCCAATCGCCCTGCCACATCTTCCCATGTGCCGGTGCCCGAGGTGTTGTAGACCCCGGCGCCCTCGGTCACGACAACCCGCACCCCGTCGGCCAAAAGGTCATCGAAGCCTTCGATGCCCAGCGGGTTGCCGGCCTGCACCGCGATCACTGTCGGACGCAGATAGATCGGCTCGACTTTCCCGGGGTCGAAGGCGGTATAGGTCAGCAGAAAGGCCGTCATGGACTGTTCGGACGTGCCCCACAGGATATCGGCGTCGGCCTGGGCATCGGCGGTCCATTTTGATTCCGGGCCCGCGATCACTTCGACCTTGGTGCCGGTCTGCTCTTCAAATACGGCCGCGACCTTCCGGAACGCCGTGTGCGGCCCGCCCGCGCCGTATAGTTTCACGACGCCGTCCTGCGGCGCGTGTTCAATGGATGGATCGTTGAACGGGGTATCACCGCGGCGGTCGGCGGCGGTATCGGCGAATGCCGGGGAAGCGGCAAGGATTGTGGTGGCGAGAAACGTGGTGAGTCGCATGGTATCTCCTGTCAGATCGTATACCGACCACCCCCCGGTCGGAGTGGCCTTCACAGGATTGACGGACAGACGTCCAGAACCCTTCCCGATATTCTGTTCACGCCTGCGTGAGGTCAGGTTGGCGCACCAGGATCCTCGAACTGCGCCTGCAGCAAATGCGCGATTTCCAGGAGGCGTGCGCGCGGCAAAGCGCCGGTCAAGGCATAGGCGAACTCTGTGTCGCTCCAGTAGAACGCCTGCTCGGTGGCCGTTTCCGCAAATCGGAAGCTCGGGTCGCCTTCGCTGCCGCGTCGCAGATAAAGCGTCAGGCGCTGACCGTTGCCATCTTCGTACATCAATTGTGCGGCTGGTTCGGTGGGCGAGGGGAGGAGCCGCCCACCGACCAGCGACAGGCCCGCGACGCGCAGGTCGGGGATAGAGAAAGGCCGACCAAGCCGATTGGTCAGCCAGGTGGCCAGATGGCCCTTGTTCTCGGCCCCGACCTCCACCGGGTGCGCGACTTCGACAACGAAGGTGCGATGTGCGGCGAAGGCTTCGGCCACAAGGCCCGACATCGGTTGCGGGGCTGCGTCGGGACGCAGGACCCAACCTGCCGCACCGCCGATCATCAGCGCCATCGCAACCGACGCAGCCCATGCCCATGGTATGTGCCTGCGCGGGGCAGTCGCCGGAAGCGCCGCCATTGGTTGATCGCTAACCAGCCCAGCGAAGGCACGGCGCAGATCGCGGGCGATGGCCATGTCGGCTTCCACCCGATGCGCGGCTTCTGGCGTGTCGTTCAGATAGGCTTCGACCTGGCTTCTCCGATCGGGCGTCAGGGCGTCGTCCACGTAGGCGACAAGATCTTCTTCACGGATATCCTTCGGCGCGCGCGTCATGTCACGCTCCTCAGTTTGGGGGCGGCCTCACCTGTTGCCTCGCGCAAAGTAGCGCGGGCCCGGCTTACGCGGCTCAGGATCGTGCCTTCGGGCATGCCAAGCGTTTGGGCGGCCTCGCGGTAAGTGAAGCCTTCGACGCTGACCAGTATCAAAGCCGCCCGCTGATCGTCGGGCAGCGACATTACGCGCGCCAGCAGGCGGTTCAACTCGACATGGTTTTCCTGGGTCGGCGGTATCTCGGGCGGTGATGTCATGGTCTCAAGCGATTCCGTCTGACGTCGTTTCGCGCGGCGCCACCCATCGACATGCAGGTTGCGCATCATTGTAAATAGCCACGCCCTTAGTGGCACGCCTTCGCGCCGCAGCGTCCACTTGCGCAAGGCCCGTTCCATGCAATCCTGCACGAGGTCATCTGCGGTGTGCACGTCACGGGTCAGCGTGATCGCGTACCGCTTCATGGCGTCGGCCTCCTGGGCAAGGGCGTGATGGGTCGGCATGGTGCCTCCGCTTGCATGCGTTCACCAAAGTGACGCGCGCGGCCACCCATTTATTCCCAGAAATCTTTTCCAGATGATCGATCACGGGTTCGTGAACGAAAACATTGGAAGGATTTCAAGCGGCCAGCCGTGAACCTTACAAGCTCCGCCCAAAGCGGCGCTCCAACCGAATTCAAAGGAGAGTTCTAATGAACACCACGAAGAAGATTATCGCCACAATCGCGGCCCTGACCGCCACCGCGTCCATCGCATTCGCTGATGGACACTTGTCCGACGCGCTCGAAACCGCGGAGCAGGAACTGAGCCATGCGGTCGTGGTCAAGTCCGTGACCGCCGCGGCAGATGGCTGGGTCGTGATCCACGCGATCGAGGATGGCAAGCCCATCGTGCCGGCCTCGATCGGCCATACCTACGTCAAAGCCGGCACGACCGAGAACGTCTATGTTGCGCTGACCGGTGAATATGATGGCGACACGGTCATCGCGATGCTGCACGTCGATGATGGCGAACTCGGCGTCTATGAATTCGGGCCCGGCAGCGTTACCAACGACAAGCCGGTGGTTGTCGATGGCGGCCCATTGGTCAGCCCGATCTCTATCGACGACTGAACCTTTCACGGTCGGGCGCTCTTCGGATCGCCCGGCCAGATCGTTTTTTGGAGGTACAATATGTCGAACCAAGAACCGGACTTCGAGAAATCGAAACGATGGCATTGGATCCCTTTGGCGGGCATGGCGGCAGCCGTCGCATTTGCCCTGTTTGCCGCGCTCTATGAAGATGCGTCGTCCAATCCGCCGTATGACGCTGTCAGAACCGTTGAACAGCTAGACTAATACAACCGCTTCAAATCTGGGCAAACTCAATTCTGTAAGTGAGCGCTTTGCGACAGGCAAATTGTTGAGCAGGAAACCATTTGCTGCGGATTTGCGCAGGCAAAATCCAATGACTGTTTCAGCAGTTTGCGCATACGCCCATCGGCCTGTTCGCCGCAGTTGCAAGACAATGCTGCGTCAGCAATAGCCGCAGTTGCATAAGACAGCTCCTTCTCGCACCACGCTGGTCTGACTAGGTCGCGGCGAATGTGCGGTCTCGGTTTGGACCATGTTAGCGCTGCTGAACGTCCGGTTCGGTGACCTTCGCTGCGGGGCAGCGGTTGGCCTGCCGCAGCTGCAAAAGGATGCTGCGTCAGCAATAACCGCGTGTGCACAAGTCCGCTTTGTCCGCCCAGCAGACCTCAGGTCTCGTTGCAGCTGACGTCTCCTTCGAGCCCCTATTGACCATGCCGAAGTTGAAGCTATTCGCAGTTGCAGCATCGCCTGTTCAGCAAGCACGGCCCATTCCTGCCTTCCGAGTCTTAGAGATTTGCTGCGCAACAGCATGCAGAAAGCCGACGCTCCTCCGCGGGTGGCAAACGTTCTGATCCTTCGGAATTCGCTCTGGGCAATCTTCCAAAGTTTGCGGCACTTTCAAACGCTGAAAACAACCTTCCTTCAGGTCTCGTCAAGTGCGGATCAATCTGCCTTGGCCACAACTCCATCTGACAGCACATTGAGGAGTGGGCATTCCGGTGCGTCCGATCCGCTGCATTTCGCAATCGTTTCTGCCAAGATTGCCTCGATGTTTTGCAGATCCCTTATCTTAGCCCGCACGACATTGAGGTGATCCCGCCCACGTTTCTCGACTTCACCACAGGTATGGCTGCCGCGATCGACCATGCTGAGCAGTCCTCGGATTTCTTCCATGGTAAAACCCAGTTCTCGCGCTCGCATGATAAAGCTCAGCCTTTCCACATGCGCAGTTCCGTAACGGCGGTGCCCGGCGGGACTGCGCGGTGGGTCCGGCATCAAGCCGACACCCTCATAATAGCGGATGGTCTCAAGGTTGCAGCCGGTCAACTTCGCAAGATCGGAGCGCTTTAGGGCGCTCGCAACTCCGTGATCGCTCGACATGAAGTTTCTCCTTGATCCTGTAGTTGCTACAGACCCTATCTTGCCTGTCATGACGAAGGCAACCATGAGCACCGCGATGACAGGTCACACCCCTACGACCCCGACCGAACATGAAGATCGCTCCGGCTGGCTGGCCACCGGCGCCGGTGTGTTCGGAGCATTGGCCATGACATCTTGCTGCATTCTGCCGTTGGTATTGGTCAGCTTTGGCGTCACCGGGGTCTTCATCGGTCAACTTACCGCGCTCTATGCCTACAAATGGGTGACCTTCAGCCTCGCAACGCTCGCGCTCGCCTATGGGTTTTGGAAAGCCTATCGTCCGGTGCCGAAGGATGCTTGCACAGACGGCACCTGCGCGCGTCCGGTCGACCGCGGGCTGATGCGTGGCGTGCTCTGGGGCGCTTTGATTATCGCGCTTCTTGCGCTTGTCTTTCCAATATTCTCGCCCTTCCTTTTGACATTCTGACCATGAGGTCTCCTATGAAGCTGCTCATCTCTACCGCTGCGCTTATCCTCTCTGCCAGCGCAACATTGGCCGCAGAAGCGACTACGCGCATTGCTGTTGAGGGGCTCACTTGCCCCTCTTGCAGCTATATCGTCGCCACTGCCATGAAGCGCTTGGACAGCGTCGAAGTGCATGAGTTTATCGCAGGCGAGGCAGAAAATGGCCTCTATGTTCTACGCTACGATGATGCGCTGACAGACCCGCAGGCCATTGTCGCCGCTGTGACGGCCGTCGGCTATCGCGCTGCCTTGGATGCAGAGAGCGGATCGTGAGCGGCGTGGAGGGTTCCGACACCCAGAGTGGCCTGCTCAAGTTTGGGCTCATTGGCACGGTCATCGTCGCCCTTTGCTGTTTCACGCCCGTGCTGGTGATCCTGTTCGGCGCTGTTGGGCTGTCGGCTCTGCTGGGCTGGCTTGATTACGTGCTGTTGCCGGCGCTCGCCATCTTCATCGGCATCACAATTTACGCGCTTTGGAAGCGCCGCGATTCAGAGAGATCATCATGAAAGACACTAAATCCCCCCAGAGGAAATCTTATGACCTTGCCGTGATCGGCGCCGGTTCCGCAGGCTTTTCTGCCGCCATCACTGCGGCTGAAACCGGCGCGCGGGTGGCGCTCATCGGCGCGGGCACCATTGGTGGCACCTGTGTCAACGTGGGCTGCGTGCCGTCCAAGGCGTTGATCCGCGCGGTTGAGAGCCTGCATCATGCGGGTGCTGCGGCTCGGTTTGATGGGATAGAGGCTGAAGCCCACATGACCGACTGGGCGGCGACTGTCGCGCAAAAACAGGCGTTGGTCGAAGAATTGCGTGCGGCGAAATATGCAGATGTTCTGCCCCGGCATGAGAATGTCGCCTACGTCGAAGGCCGCGCGACATTCAATGATGATGGCAAGTTGACGGTTGATGGCAGTCTCTTCCCGGCAGCAAAGGTCATCATTGCCACGGGCTCTCGCCCCCATGTGCCTGCAATCCCGGGGATCGAGGACGTCGACACCCTCGACAGCACAACAGCACTGGAACTGAGCGCTCTTCCGGCCTCCATGATCGTCCTTGGAGCAGGCTACATCGGCGTGGAACTGGCGCAGCTTTTTGCGCGAGCCGGTGTTGCCGTGACGCTGGTCAGCCGCCGAGGTGTCTTGCCCGAGGCAGAACCGGAAGTGTCAGAGGCGCTGGCAGGTTACTTGGGCGATGAGGGCATCCGTGTGGTGCGCGCTAATGGCTATGATCGCATTTCGAACGGTGACAACCAAATCACGCTGCATCTCTCGGATGGCCAAGCACTGACATCGGAACGGCTCGTGCGCGCAACCGGCCGTGTGCCAAACACAGACGGGCTGAACCTCGCGGCTGCTGGAGTTGCAGTGGATGCGCGGGGCGGCATTCAGACCGATCCTCAAATGCGCACCGGCAATCAAAATATCTGGGCGGCGGGCGATGTCACGGGCCGTGACCAGTTTGTCTATATGGCCGCCTATGGCGCCAAGATCGCGGCGCGCAATGCGGTGGCGGGTGAGACCCGCAGCTATGACAATGCCACCATGCCTTGGGTCGTGTTTTCCGATCCGCAGGTGGCAGGCGTCGGTCTCAGCGAAGCGCAGGCCCGCGCTGCTGGCCATGAAGTGCTGACCTCCGTTCTGCCGCTGGATGCCGTGCCACGGGCCTTAGCGGCCCGCGACACACGCGGGTTGATCAAGCTGGTGGCCGAAGCGGGAAGCAAACGGCTGCTCGGCGCACAGATCCTCGCACCGGAGGGTGCCGACAGCATCCAGACCGCAGCGATGGCACTGAAGGCAGGACTGACCTACGAAGAGCTTGGCGACACGATCATGCCCTATCTGACCACCGTCGAGGGTTTGAAGCTGGCGGCACAGACTTTCGAGAAGGACGTGGCCGCCCTGTCTTGTTGCGCGGGGTAAAGGCATGGCAGATCCCTCCACCCATGATTGGCTGAGCACCCGGCGTGGCAGCCTGCTCGCGTGGGGCCTTCCCATAGCCGCGATGCTTCTGGCGATCCCACTTGCCGATGGCCCCAAAACAGCAATCTGGGTCGTCGCACTTGCTTGGATGGGCGTCGCCTGCCTGCGCAATGCCCGGCGCTGTGGCCGGGTGCATTGCCGCTACACCGGGCCGTTCCTACTGGTGATGGCGCTGCCGGTGTTGGCCTACGGCGTCGGCGTGCTGCCACTGGGCAGCGACGGTTGGCGTTGGCTTGGGCTCACGATCGGCGTCGGCGCGACCGGGATTTGGTGGCTCAGTGAACGGATACTTGGCCGATATCGTTGAACTTGAAACACACGCCTTCCAGCCTCTCGACTACAAGGACACTTCATGACCAAATCACTTGATCTGATCGTCATCGGCGCCGGCATGGCCGGGATCAACGCCGCGAAAAAAGCAGCCGGGGCTGGATGGTCCGCCGCCATTGTGGACGAACTGCCCTACGGTGGCACCTGTGCGCTGCGGGGCTGCGACCCGAAGAAAATGCTGAGGGCCGGGGCTGAGGCGATCGACGCAGCTCGTTTGCTCAAGGGCAAGGGCGTTGCAGGTGACCCGCGGATCGACTGGCCAGCGCTCATGAAACACAAAGAAAGCTTCACCGATCCGGTGCCGGAGAACATGGAAGACGGGTTGAAGAAAGCTGGCGTGAAAACGCTGCATGGGTCGGCGCGCTTTACCGCAGAGGATCGGATTGAGATCGAAGGCCATGGTGCGTTTACCTTCAAGCATGCATTGATCGCAACAGGCGCCAAACCGCGACCTCTGGACTTTCCCGGCGCCGAACGGCTCATCGACAGCACCGAGTTTTTGAACCTGCCGAACCTGCCCGAACGCATCGTATTCGTGGGCGGTGGATACATCTCTTTCGAGTTTGCCCACATTGCTGCCCGAGCAGGTGCCAAGGTCACCATTCTTGATCATGGCAAGCAGCAGCTGAAGATGTTCGACCCCGCTCTTGTCGGTATGCTGCTGGAGCGGAGCCGTGCTGTCGGGATTGAGATCATCGCCAATGCAGCGCCCGACCGAATTGACTCTGCGGGTGACGTAGAGCGCGTCACCTATAGCGTCGATGGCAAATCATATGTCAAAGAGGCGGACCTTGTGGTCCATGCCGCGGGGCGCGTGCCTGCCGTCGATTGCTTAGATCTAAGCGCTGCGGGCATTGAGACTGAGCAAGGCGGCGTCAAAGTCGAAGCATGGCTCCAGTCCACATTTAACCCACGCGTATATGCCGCTGGTGATGCCGCGGCCTCCCCGGGGAAACCATTGACCCCGGTGGCTGTTTTCGAAGGCAAGATTGCCGTGTCAAACATGCTGAAGAACAAACAAACCGCACCTGACTATACCGGCGTCCCCAGCGTGGCGTTCACCATTCCGGAACTCGCCCGAGTTGGTATGTTGGAGGAAGAAGCACGTGAGACTGGTGATGTGGAGGTATCATTCACAGATACATCCGACTGGTTCTCTCAGAAACGATTGGGAGAGACCCATGCAGGTGCCAAGATCATCTCTGACAAGAATGGTAAAATCTTGGGCGCGCATATGTTTGGTCCGGACTACGCGGAACTCATCAATATCTTTTCTCTGGCGATTAAGTTGGGGCTTACGGTTGACCAGGTAAAGACGATGCCGGCCGCCTATCCCACGGGGGCATCGGATATCGGTTCCATGTTTTAGGAACGCAAGGGTTCAGAGAATTGCCAAACTGTGCGTATTTGAGCGCGCAGGGCTAACTTCCGGTCAGCAAACGGAGGCCATGATCGGAGAACTCAAATGCGTCTGGCGAGCGTCTGCTATTGGTGCCGCCGTCGGCTGTCTTGCAACCGCAGCGAAGGTCTGGTTTTCGGCGCTTTCTCCAAGAGGTCTTCTCAACTGAAACGGAAACTGTGCGTCCGCAGCGAACGGCAGCAAAGTCCCGCTCTGCCGACCTCGGTGCTCGCTGCAGCTAACGTCCTCTTCGAGCCCAACTTTACCGATTTCTTGCTGCGCGGCGAAGGTCGGCTTTTGCAGAATGGGATGTTCCTAAACCGCTTGACCGCGGAAAGTTTTCAGATTAGCCAGCATGCAGGCTGTAGACGCCTGCCTCCCGCTGACATTTGTCTTGGTTAAGTTCTGCGACGTAATTCTCTATCTACTTCTTTCCGTATATCGCGCGGATGGTAATGCGGGTCCCATCTCAAACTTCGCGATCAGGCAAGAGAGATATGGGATATGAATGATACCCCCACCAATACATTCACCGATGGGCCGCTTGGCACCATCTACCTTAAGACCGCGCTGCCGATCATTTTCGTGATGGGGATGAACGGGCTGCTGTCCCTTGCAGATGCGTTGTTTTTGGGCATTTACGTCGGGCCTGATGCGCTGGCGGCGGTTACGTTGATGTTCCCGATTTACATGATGATTGTGGCGCTCTCCACGCTTGTTGCCAACGGCATGTCGAGCCTTCTGGCTCGGTCCCTTGGCGCGGGCGACATAGACGGTGCGCGTGCGACGTTTGCAGGCGCACATGGGCTGGCCGTGGGATTGGGCGCGGTCCTGATCGTGTTATTCCTCCTATTGGGCCAGCCCGTTGCATTGCTCGCCGCTGGCGGGTCAGAGAGTTTAGCGCAGATGGGGTTGGTCTACCTTCGGATCACGGTGTTATTCTCCCCACTGATGTTCGTGTTGTCGGTCAATTCTGACGCACTGCGCAATGAAGGGCGCGTGGGCTTTATGGCCGCGATGAGCCTGCTGGTGTCGCTTGCAAACATAGGGTTCAATTATGTGCTGATCGCCATTCTGGACATGGGCGTTGCTGGGTCAGCCTATGGGACAGCGACGGCACAAGCGCTCGCGTTTGCGGTCATTCTTGCGTTCCGTTTGTTTGGCGAAACGTCGCTGCGTCCTGCGAACCTGCTGTCCCATTCCATGTGCGGAAAATGGGGGCGAATCCTCGCCCTGGGCGCACCGCAAAGCCTGAATTTCATCGGGCTTGCGCTTGGGTCGGCGGCGATTATCACCGCGCTGCAATGGGTCGGCCGACCGGGCTATGCCGACACGATCACGGCATATGGCATTATCACGCGGGTCATTACATTCACCTTCCTGCCACTCTTGGGGCTGTCCTTCGCGATGCAAACCGTCACGGGCAACAACTATGGCGCCGCCCTTTGGCACAGGTCGGATGCGAGCCTGCGCATGGCCCTTTGGGTCGCGTTTATCTATTGCGCAGTAGTGCAGATTGTCGTGATGAGCATGCCGAGGCGGATCGCCAGCGCATTCGTGGAAGATGTCGCAGTCATTGACGAGGTGTCACGTATCCTCCCCGTCATGGCCAGCGTCTTCCTTCTGGTGGGGCCGTTGATGATGATCGCGACCTATTTCCAAGCGATTGGCTCCGCGAGCAAGGCCGCTCTGCTGGGGCTCACAAAAACCTATGCATTTGCGATCCCATTGACGTTCTTGTTGCCCGTCTGGTTCGGTGAAATAGGGATCTGGATTGCGGGCCCGTTGGCCGAAGTCATGCTATTGGGTTTGACGGCTGTAGTGCTCAGGCTCGCCGCACAGGACCAAAGCTTGAAATGGGGTATTTTCCATACCAAAGAAGGAGAAGCTCTATGAACCCGCAACTTCCATCCGCTGCGAAAGCCAAGAATAAAGCAAAGCGTTTGCGGGCAAAAATGGCCGAGGACGGGACATCAATTGGCCATGCCAAATCCCTCGAATTGGTCGCCGACCAGCACGGCTTCAGCGATTGGAACACGATGGTTGCCGCCATCGGCAACGCGCCCCTCAAGGGCTGGGCCATCGGTGACAAAGTCAGCGGAACGTATCTGTCGCAACCGTTCACGGGGCATGTGGTCTCTATTTCGACCCTGAAACCAGAGTGGTTCCGGTTGGAGCTGCACTTGGATGAAGCCGTAGACGTTGTCACATTCGATGGCTTCTCAAATTTCCGCTCGCGCATTCGTGGTGTCATTGGCCCCAAAGGGCATTCGATCGAACGGACAAGCGACGGGCAGGCGCATCTTCAGATTGATCTATGGTGAAAGTGAATTCCAGTTCTTAAACCCGTAAGCGGCCGATGGCGCGATTGAAGCCAACGGCAGCTCTGTCCGCCAGGTAGACCTCAGCTGACGCCCCTTGAACCGGCCATTGGAACTTGTCGCAGCAAGACCAGTGCTCATCTTCCAGGGCTACTGACAATCGAAAAGCTATATAGCAGCCCTACAAACGCGCCTTGTTCACGCAAGAGTTTGTTTGGTATCCGTTTTTCCAACATCACGCAGGGAATCGACGACGGACATTCCTTAAGCTTGCATATTTGGGCTGAGCTCCCGCTAAATCGTGCTACAAGAAGGACGCCATAATGGAAGAAGTGAGCCGTATCGATCTGGGGGTTTTTTTTGATGCGGCAGCGTCGGCACAGATGGTGTTTACGCCAGACCTCCGGATTGTCGCGGCGAACCAACGTTATTGCGCCATGCTGGGCCGCCAGCCAGAAGATCTGGTCGGGAACCGGGTTTTCGAAGCCTTCCCAGCCAATCCAGACGACCCGAACTCGGACGCCGAGGCGGAATTGCAGGCCTCGACAGACGCAGTTGTCGCGACAGGCAAGGCACAGGAAATGCCATTGCGACAGCACGATGTCCAAGAAGCCGACGGCCGCTACGGCACAAGATACTGGCGCATCCTGAACTCACCCGTCTTCGCCGATACATCCGAGCCCGAACGCGTCACCCATGTGATCCATACAGCCGAAGACGTTACGCGGAGCGTTCTGGGGGAGCGCGCTGACGCTGCGAAGCGAAGGGCTGCAATGCGCGGCGCGGAACTCAGCTATTTCGAGCTCGACCCGGCCTCCGGGAGGCTGACCCGCTCGCCGCAATTGGATGCGCTGTTCGGCTTTGAAGCAGGAGAGACTGTCACAGCGGCAAAAGCGTTTTTCGACCGCATCCATCCCGATGACCTTGAGACGACTTTAGCCGAGATCGGGCGGGCCAGCCGAACCATAGGGTCCGACCTGAAACTTGATTACCGGATCGTGCGCCCCGATGGGGCCGTGCGATGGGCGATTGGCCATGGCGAGTCTGTCCGAAATCCGGACACGCATGAGGTCAGGATCGTCGGCATCGTCCTTGACGTGACATCGATCCGCGAACGCGAAGAGAGCCTGCGCGAGGCGGTCCAAGCGCGTGACGTGCTGATCGCAGAGGTTAACCACAGGGTGAAGAACTCTCTCCAGATGGTTGCGAGCATTCTTAGCCTGGAGGCATCTGCGACCACGGACGCGGCCGCGCGCGCATCGCTCAAGGCCGCTACGGCGCGCGTGAACGCCGTCGCGGCGATCCATGCCTCGCTCTACGAGGACGAAGACGTGCGTTCGGTCCAGATCGACAGATACCTGGAACGGTTGAAAGAGCACCTTCACGCTTCGCTTTCAGGTGAAGGCGGGGGTGTCCGGATCACACTCGACGTGGACCCAATCCGGCTTCCAACCGACAAGGCCGTCACGCTGTCTCTGGCGGTGAACGAGCTGGTCACCAACTCGTTCAAGCACGCCTTTGAACCAGATGAAGAAGGCACCGTGACCATCAGTCTGCGGCGTAACGGCGACGACTCAATCACTCTCGAGGTTGCAGACGACGGAACAAACCGGGCTACCGATCGTTCGGACATTAGGGCACCATCGTCAGGTCTCGGTCAGCGTTTGATTGAGGGAATGGCATCGCAACTGGGTGGAACAATCGAGATAGAGAGTAAGAATGGCTGGCGGACAAAAATCCTTTTTCCCGAATGAGGGAGCCGCCACTCTGAAAGTTCTCGTGGTTGAAGACAACATCTTCATCGCGCTTGATTTGGAAGGGCAGCTTGGTGAACTGGGACATGACGTCGTCGGCATCGCCGCGACTGCGTCAAAGGCGATCCAGATGGCCCGAGATTCCGTTCCTGATCTTGCAATCGTCGATCTTCAGCTTGCCGATGGGAGCCGCGGGCAGGATGTAGCGTTGGTGCTTCGTCGTGAGATGGATATTCCGTCCATCATCGTGAGCGGGAGCCTGCACCAAGTTACCGACGAAGAGAAAGCAGCGATTCGTCCGGACGCAATGCTTTCGAAGCCGCTGCTTTCGGGTGAACTTGGTCGCGCAATCGGAACCGCGAATATCTCAGGTAGCCCCAAGGACGAATGACGGCTATCGCAAACCGCATAAAGCGGACCTTAACAGCCAAAACTCGAACGGCAGCAAAGTCCCGCATTACGGTCATGGAACCTCGTAAATACTGCACATCTTCGGCAATGTCCGCTTTGGGGAAGCTGCACTGCGGCGTGACGTCCAGTCGTCAATGTCTGGTAAGGTGAAGGTTTTCTGATGCGGGTCGCGGCGTGAGGTTCGCGTCTTGGCGGGCGGACGACCCGCGTTGGAAAACCTCCCAAGGTCGAAGCCGCGAGGGTCTTGGTGATGCTATGGGTAAAGTTCGCTGACGATCGAGACGACGGCTGTTTCAGCGGGCCGTTTGGCCTTTTGCACGAGGCTGCAGATGCGGGCTTCCCAGCCCAGTCGCCAAGCGCTGCCCGCCGGGCTGGGTGAATTTGTGGTTTGGGAACCTGCTGATACCTGATCGGCGCAGGTGGCTTGGTCCGGTTCTGCACGGACCAGCCAGCGTGGGTTGATGATCTGTGACAGGCGGTCGGTCATGCGGCCTGCTCCCGTGGTGGCGCGCGTGACATCGGTTTCTGCCCGCGACGAAAGATCTCGATGATGCGCATGGGTCCCCCGCAGCATGGGCATGGTTCACGCAGCGTGAGCGGGGTGACGTCTGGCTCAGCGTCTTGGACATCTGCCTGATCTGGTGGTTGGACGCAGAGCAGTTTGCGGATTTTTGTGAGATTAGCTTTGCGAGCGCTGCTGGCCAGCAGGCCGTAGTGGCGGATCCGGTGGAACCCGTCAGGAAGGACGTGGATCAAAAAGCGTCGGATGAACTCAGGCGTGGCTAAGCGCATGATCTTCTGGCGGTCCCCATTTTTGACGCGGTAGTCTTTCCAACGGAAGACGACGGTGTCGGCATCAGCGCTGACCAAGCGGTGGTTTGAGATGGCGACGCGGTGAGTATAGCGGCTCAGGTAGGCAAGCACGGCCTCTGGGCCGCCAAAGGGCGGCTTGGAATAGACCACCCATTCGGATTTGCGGAAAGGGGTGAGCCAGGTGGTGAAGGCGTCCGTCTGCGCCAGTCGCTCCAAGTCCCCATAGAAAGCCAGGTCTCCGGCTTGGTGCAGCGCCACGAGCCCGTCCAGAAAGAGGCGGCGGAACAGGCGCGACAGCACGCGCACATGCAAGAAGAACCCAGGCTTGCTGGCGACCCATTTGGTGCCGTCCGGCGACAGGCCGCCGCCGGGGACGATCATATGGATATGCGGATGATGGGTCAGTGCCGATCCCCATGTGTGCAGCACGCTGGTCATGCCCACTCGCACGCCCATGCGCTTGCGGTCGGCCGCGATGTTCATGATGGTCTTGGCCGACGCCTTGAACAGCAAGCCATAGATCGCCTTCTTGTTCCAATAGGCGATCTGCGCGATCTCAGCTGGCAGGGTGAAGACGACGTGGAAATATTCCACGGGCAGCAGATCTTTGGCCCGTGCCTCCATCCAGTCGCGCGCGGCCGGTCCCTGGCACTTCGGGCAGTGCCGGTTCTTGCAGGAGTTATAAGCGATGTGATGGTGGCCGCATGTGGCACAGCCAGCCACATGCCCGCCAAGAGCCTCAGTCCGGCAGGCCTCGATCGACGACATCACCTTCAACTGGGAGAGGCTGACATGCCCCGCATTGGCCAGCCGCCACGCAGGCCCATGGGTGCGGAAGATATCAGCAATCTCCAGTTCGGTCCGGGGCACCCCGGCGCCCGGTCACTCCAGACTTCGCTTCACCGTCTGATCCTGCAATTTGGCCAGCATCTCGTAGGGGCTGACAGTGTCGCGGATCGTCTTGGTGGCCACATGAGTGTATCGCGCAGTGGTCGTCAGCTTGGCGTGGCCGAGCAGCACCTGAATAACCCGCACGTCGGTGTTTGCCTCCAAAAGGTGGGTGGCAAAACTGTGTCGCAACGTGTGCAATGTCGCCGGCTTCTTGACCCCTGCCATATGCTTGGCTGAGGTGAAAGCGCGGCTTAACTGACGCGGCGAAATCGGGTTGATCTTCGGCTTGCCGGGAAACAGCCAGCCTTCGGGACGTGCCTCGCGCCACCAGGCCCTTAGCAACTCCAGCAAGCCGGGTGACAGCATCACCTTACGGTCCTTCTGACCCTTGCCCAACTCGACATGGATCAGCATCCGGTCGCTGTCGATATCGCTGATCTTGAGATTGCAGACCTCGGACGCCCGAAGTCCTGCGCCGTAAGAGATGCTGAGCGCGGCCCGATACTTCAGCCCCGGTCCGGGTGCTGCCATCAGGATGTCGGACACCTCCTCGACGCTGAAAACCACGGGCAGCTTGCGCGGTTCGGTGCGGAATTGCATGTAGCGCTTCATCTCCTCCCGCCCGCAGGTCATGCTGAAGAAGAACCGCAGCGCCACGATCCGCACGTTGAACGTCGACGAGGTCACCCCGCTGTCTGTCATGTGCAGCTGATACGCGCGCAGATCTTCCGGTGTCGCCGTGTCGGGGGGCCGCCCAAGAAAGGCCGCGAAGTCCTTGATCGCCCGGATGTGGGACTTCTGCGCCTTCTCGCCCATCCCACGGATGCGCATGTCATCGATCATCCGCTGGCGCAGCGGGGTTACTCTCTCCTCTGGCATGGGAACCTCCTGTCGGTTGATTGAGAAGGCCCCAATCGTCAGACAAGTCAGTCAGATCGCAAAATGCGCGCTGTTACGGAGGGCTCAATCCATCAGCCGCAAGCGCCATTGCCGCGGAGCGGCTTAGTCCATGGGCCGTTCATGTCAAACAGAAACAGAGGGCGGGTAGCAGATATTTAATGCAAGCACGAGATCAGCGTGCAACCCTTGCAAAGCGAGTTTGCGGAAATGGTTGTCCGACTGCACCAAACGCGACGGTCGGATACTGCCAGACCACTAACCCGGTCATTCCGCTCTCAGAGCCCGTTTTACTTACTAAGCTCCACAGTCGTTCATAGTTGACCATAGAACGCGCTTCTCTTGCCTGTCTCCGATAACGATCTGCCAGTTCCTAAACTCTGCTTGAAAAGCACCTGCCGACACAAGGCCGTCATGCAGCGTGACAAGAGTGGAGCGGCCGAATGATCTCTCGTTCCGCGCCGCGACAACGAGCCTCGTCTCTATTCTAATCACAGAAATGGGAGGCGTGTCAGTGCGGGTCGCGTCCACTGAGCTCGTCTCATCAACCTCTATTCGTACATCCGGGATAATTATACCACCCCAGCTTTCGTTTCCTTTGCTTTCAAAGTAGTGTGATCTAAACTGCCCCGAAAGAAATACAGCCGTAGGTTCGTTATCTATTCGCCCAACAATAATTGTCTCTTCGTACTTGTTAGTTGGAATTATGAGGCTTAAAGGCTTAACAGTTCCTGCTTTTCCAACTGTAAACTCACTGGGTGACAGCAATTTCAATTCTCCGGATTAAACATAATGGCTAATGCGCGACAGCACAATTCACGCAAAAGATAGAAAGCTTGGCTTGATCTGAAACGTCTTCAATCCCACCCTCGGCGAATGTCAGTGCGCTGGCACTGGGGACAATGAACTGCATTTGTCGGTCGGTTTTCTCGACGGGCGTCGAGGCGCTCGTTTTCATCGAGCACCTCGATTTCGAAACGGTGCCCGCAGTTTTTGCACCGAAAACGGACGCGCTCAGTCATAACTGATGCCCGCGTTTCCAATGAACTCATTCCAGAGCATTTCCGCAGCCTGCTCTGGCGCCAGCTTTTCATCAGCGTTGCCGAAAATAGTCATTGTTCTCACCAGGAACAACTCGTAGTCATCCGCTGAGAGGTTAAAGCCACCATTTGCGGTATTTTCACCACCATTCTCGTCAAACGAATAGTAGATATCACCCAAAGCTATGCGCGCATTGCGGCAATGCACAGTAATGTGGGCCGCCCCATCGCGTTGTCCGCCGTTCACAACCGTTGCAGCAAAGGAGGTTGTGCCCCTATCCGTAAAGCGACCACGCAATCCGTCTATTGAATCAATCTCCCCGGTCGCGCGCCGAAAGTAGTCTTTGATTGTGTCAAATGCCGCCTCACGGAAGTCGCTTCTATCGATCTCGTCAAAGTCTTTTCTTGCACGATAACGCGCCGTTGCGGGAGGGACGGCTTCGGGCTCTGGTGCGACCTTCGCCACAGAGGCTGGGGCGCGCTCGATTTCGATGATCCGACGCAATTCTTGGACCACGTTCAGGTAGGCTGTATTTGGGTTGGCCCATTCACTGATAGCTTTGCCGTCTGTCGGCACGGCCTTAAGTTGCCGCAAATCACCCATCGCCTTCCAGTCGCATTCTTCCACGATGATTGGTACTACGCGAGCATTCCCGGCTGCATGACGTTCAAGTGCTCGCTTCATTTCCCGCTCAACGCAGTAGTCAGACGCGATGAAGTCTGGGCTAACTATAAGCAGAAAGAGGTCGGCTGCTTCTAATTCTCGTTCGATCTCGGCATCCAGTCCACTGCCTGCCAGAATATCGCGGTCATACCACGTCTCAATATGCCCATCACGGATCAGATTTTTTAGGTGGACGTGGAGCCGTTCAAGCGCACCCTTGTCTCGGTGGGAATAGGAAATAAATGCCCGCATTTTCTCTACTTTGTATGTTCAAATTTTGCTCTCATAGTACACATGTCCGTTTGATCCGCAACAACCACAAGTAATTCTTCGAGGTGACATAGCGTCGTGTAGATTGCAAATCCTGGTATGAAAGCAAATGGCTGCTTTGAAGCAGAGGCGTCGCACGGATGTCCGGTCGGTCAACGGCAGGGCAGGTTTGGGCCGTTCGCGCTCCTCGGCAAGAAGGGCGGATTGCCGACCTCCGCCGCACAGTGCACGAATGTCCGGATTAAGAAGGTTGCACTTTTTAGTTTTATACTGCGACGTTCTCCTTCCAAGTCGGACATGTCATACTATCGGAACCTCTTGAGTAGTAGTGGCACTTCCCTCGATTGCGGCATCCATTCTTCCAGTCCTTTAGGAATTTGGGGTTGGCGATCAGGTCGCGACATACGCCCAAATCAACATTCTCCGGAAGATCACCCGAAAATTCTGAAATTTTCCCAGAAACGATAAACCTCTGTTCAGGAAAAGCCCGCGCAATCTGCATACTATCCGCGTGCCTCTGTGAAATATAAACGCCCGTCGAAGGATATATTAGCCTCTTATCAATATTGTAGTAGCCTGAGGACAAATCCACGAAACCAAAATGAAGTGAAGCAATATCTGCGGAGCTTTCTAAAACCCCCCTCCGATCAAGCTCAGGGTTTCCAGTTCGCATCGACCAGCGAACCGATGTTTCGATGTTTTGGGCATGCAAAGATTCTGCCAATTTAGCCATTCTCTCTTGAGCATAGCCAGAAAGCGAATTGAGATTGCGGTCAAGAAGCAGGTTTGGTAGATACCCGTGCGCTGCATGTATTTGAATGTGTCCGTATCCGTGGTCGACTGCCATTTGAGCAGCGAGCTCGAATTTACTTAGAATATCAGTGATGTTTCCTCGCGTCATGCTCGCAATAAGCTTGCGCGCAGCTTTGATCGTCTGGTTTGGCTCACTGGATACAAATCCCCGTTGACCGAAGTATTTGGGCCAAGTCGTGGCAAGTTGAATTCCAGGGACGGAGCCTGCGCGTGCAATTGCATCTGCGACCCACGTCCATCGAAGACTCTCTGACAATTCAGGTGTTTGCGCATTGGTGCCAAACCCACCGGGCACCACAACATTTCCAATAATTGCGCAGTGTAAATCTGGCGAACTTCGGCTTTTGTAGAACTCCAAAAAGTGGTCGTCTGGAACGCCGTCGTAGATGAATCCAGTGTTGACCCCAAGAAAGAAAGTCCGTCTATTTTTCAAGGTGGCGGTAACGTTCATCATTTTTCGATATTTTTTTGAGGAGTTCACTTTCGATATCGCCACCCAATGCGCTCGCAAGTCTTATAATATAGATCATGGCGTCAGCGAGTTCCTCTCGAAGCTCCGCAGATGCGGCATCGATAGACACACCATCATATCCTTCAATTCGTGACGTTAAATCAGCCTTCTTTAGAAGGTTAGCGAACTCACCAACCTCCCCAGCAAGCCCCACTGTGTCTCGCATGAGCTGTTCTATGCGTTCCGCATCGGTCCTCAACTCTTTCGAGAAACCCCGTCTAACATCCGCTTCAATCTGAATCTGGGCAATTTTCGATAGATCCATCATTTCGTCCTTCTAAAGAAGGCAACACCGAAGGCCAAAACGGCAATAATTCCTGATGCTACCAGACTTCCCATTACACCATATAGGTGATCGAGGAATTCACTCTCGGTTTCAACAAGATAAAGAGTAAGTCCGTTGAGGCCTATCGCAAGCATAAGAACTGCAAACAGCCAAAGCACCCTGGTCTCGAGCCGGCGAATTATCACTCGAGTAGCTTCTGGCAATAAGGCCAGCGCTTCTTTTTGCTCTGAGAAGACTCGCTTATCGTGCGATACTTCTTTGTGGGATTTTTGCATATGTGTTTTTATCGGCCAAATCTCTGCCTGAAAGCCATGTTGACCTTTGTATAGCTTTGTCGATGGCTGACTGAGTTTGGTGAAGTCTGCTTTCGCTATGGGTTCACCCTGCGACAATTCTATATAATGATTGCTGAAGTTTTGCGTTACGATGCCCAGCCTTCCTGAAAATCCTGGATCCGCGTAAGTTGCAACGGGACTTAGTCCCACGCTGAATAAAGATCCCTTGCTCACAACTCGAGATACCATGTCAGGGGGGACATCAAATTCTTCTTGGGTAATCAAAACCACGCGATGGCCTGGCTTTATGAGAACTTTCTGGCCTGCTGCAAGCTCAAACCGTTTTCCGTTTTCGGAAAGGTCATAATAGACGTCGCCCAATCGAAGCTGGTAGCTGGAGCCCTCAACCATTTTTTCGTCGATACCAGTCAGCAGCCTGCCCGACTTCATTTCACCTTCAAGATCCACGTTGCTCAGGGTCGTCATCGCGTTGTAACCTAATATTTCGTTTAATATTCTCGTAAAAAAGCTTACTTATCACTAACATGTCCAAAAGTCCGAGCAAGGCCCTACTTCCTTCCAGGGCCAAGTGTGACTAAACTACCGGATGGAGGTTCTTGCCGCATCCAGAGATCGAACGCACTAATAATTTAGAGCCTGCATCTCTACCCGTGGCGACACATATCGCAGCGGCTGGGCTGGGTCGGTCACTCGCGGAGCAGCGCCGCAACGTCAGGTCAGGGCCGTTCTTCGTGGCAGCCTACACAAAGGGCGGAAAGCAGACTTTTTCTGAGATCGCGAAGCTCTCGGAGCCAAGGCTAAGAGCGGACCTTTGATTGCGGATGGCCCAAGGCGTGAACGTCGCATAAAAAGGCCTGCACCCACGAAAACCAGATGCAAAAGAAACACAGGCACCAACATGAACGATGGGACAGGAGGGAAAAATTATCCTTTGCTCAGGGCATTCGAAGAAATAGAGAAGCTGACGGTCAGTGAAGATGAACTTGCGGCGTTTACCAATGAAGATGACTTCATCGGACTGGGAGTGTCGTTGCTAATTGAAGCGGGTTCTTATGTTTGCATCGCAGCAAACACGCTCGGAGAACACGAAAAATGGGATCGAGACACCGCAGCCATAGGTGGAAATTTGGTCCGCCTTTACAAGATGATCTCTGCCTTCCTCGATCAAACGGTTCAGAGACGGCGCGAGACCAGTTTCATCTTCGCTCGATTAGTATTCGAGACGGTCGTCACGATACGCTATCTCATTAAATACTTCAGCCAAGAGCTCGTCGCATCCTACGTAAAGAACTCGTTCAAACACGAGATCAAACTTAGAACAAAGATTGATCAAAACATTGCGACACGCGGCGGGTTGATTTTGCCTATCGAGGACCGAATGATGAAGTCGATCGATCGGGCTTTTTCAAGTGCGGGTCTTAGCCCGGAAGACTTTGCCGGACCCACGGAACGAAACTGGGGTGGTAAAAATCTGTATGAAAAGGCAAGTGACTTGGGGATGGAGGACGCTTATCTTGCCGCCTTCTCCGGTCCGTCTCAGAGTATCCACGGCGCTTGGGGCGATATCTACTCACACTGTCTTCAAACTGAAGGTGATGGACTATTTTCACCTAAAATTGAGTGGGGGTATCCACGACCTCAATTGATTTCGGCGTTGGCAACATTGAGCATCTTTGCAATAGACGACTATTTTGGTTTTGTTGGCAGTCCGGAGTTGCAAGAAGCCGTGCAGGAGCACCTGAACGATTTGGCGGTCCGGTTACGTGCTCTTGATCAGGCGCATGAGAACTACCTTGCGCCAAAAGAATGGCCGAATGTGTGAGTTCACTTGAACAAAGACTATGCGATCTCAGCGAACGACCGGTTTGACGGCTGCACCGCAGAAAACTCACTCGTCAACCAGCGTCAGCGATGGGAGGTCCGCACAAAATGCTCAGGCCTTTCGATACCAGCGTAGATTTTCTCCGTCTCTTCCTTCGTCTGCAACACCGGGAAACGCATGCAGGTTGGCGCGAAAGTCTTTGCCAAGCTGCCTGGCTGCACCTTGTCCGTCGGGCCATTCGTCTCCCAGCAAGTCCCGAAGATTGAACTGCCTTCCAGCTTCCAGCTCAGCTATCCGTTGTGCGATGGTTTCTCTGAGTGCTTCAAACAAGACCATTTCTTTCCAATAGGGAAGTCCACGCTTACCGCGTGTCAGGTATATTGTCCAATGGTTGCATTGACGGGCTGCGCCGCAGCATGCACGTTGCAGGGTCAATGTCCGCAACGGGCCGAATTAAAGATTGCTGCTTCATAGAGTAGCGACGACATCCTGCTTTACCCCGCGATGGCTTCACCTTACTGCGGGATAAATCGGTTCCTGGTGCAAACCTCTGTGGATCGCTTGCATTCCACAAAGCGCCTGAGCCAGCAAGGGTCGACAATCTTGGGGATTCCACAATGGCTAAGCGCCGCGTCGATAATCATCTGAAGGAAGACGCCTCCGAAGTTCTGGTCTCCGCACTGCTTCCCGAAGAATGGGTCATCCGCAAGCTGCATCCGGACTACGGCGTTGATGTGACCATTGAAGTCTTTGAGCGGGAAGGACAGCAGATCCCGACGATGGGAGAGTTCCTATTCGTGCAACTCAAATCAACGACTTCTCTGAAGCGCGGAACCGAACCGATTAGGCCACGGGGAAATGTCGAAAAGGGTTCTGATTTGCAAGACCGAGAGGCCGAGCATGAACTCGATGTAATACGCTATGTTGTCGACAGTGATACGATCGACCACGCTCGTCTTATGGGGCCCTCGACCCCTCTCATGCTTTTCGTCTGCGATCTCATAGAGGACGAAGTTTATTACGTTTGCCTGACTGACTACTATGATAAGATTATCGAACCACGCGGAATCGATCTCAGCAAACAGGCCACCATTACCGTGCTGATTCCCGCTGGGAACAAGCTTACCGAGCCGAGGGCGCTGCAAGTAATGCGTTTCTACGCCACCCCTGCGAAACTCTACGGCATGTTTAACCTCGCTCAGTTTCAGTATCGCGAAGCTCGGTGGATACTTCAGGAGCTGGCGAACCACGAACACGTGGAGAAGTTACCCGACAACTTCGCAATGATCGATAGGTTTGCACGCCGTCTGCGAGCGATGCCGGTCTGGGAGAGAGATATTCCGTGGCAGCTAATGCGGGATTACAAAGTTAGGCTGGACCTTATAATTAAGAACATTGACACTGACACGCTTGGTCTCATTTCGCGCGGGATTGACGCCTTCCTCAAAGGCGACGACGAAGCCCTCACACCGCTGATGCAATTCCATCATCTTTGCTCAATGTCATGGGAGCAGTTTTCCGCCATTGGACAGACTTTCGAAGATATCGTGCGCGAGTGGTTTCTGCCCACATATATGGGGCAACTTGGGAGCGGTGAAGAGCCTCATTTCCGCGAGATTAAGACTTGAGCGTCGTGCTGTGAATCTTAATCAATTATGCTTTTTTACGGAAGCAATCACCGAAATTGCTAACGTTGTTGATTGTCACTGAGAACTGACCCGGTATTTTCACCGAGATTTGACCCACCCTCAGTTATGCGTCGTGGTTTATG
>NZ_JBIFGB010000013.1:0-29153 GCF_043558145.1 Sulfitobacter sp. 1A10359
AGACCGGGTGCCGGGGTCGATCACCATGGAGGATAAACCGATATGACAACCTTCACTCTCGTCGGGACAGACAGCAGCTTTCTCGAACACGCTTTCTTTAGCGAATTCGATGAGGTCGATATCGAGATGATCTCAAGCAGCAGCACCCGGGTGGTCGCGACCAACCTTTGGACAGGCTATAGCATCACACTTGTCGGGTCGGGCTTTCGCTTTGCCAATGACGAACCAATCGGCGGTACACTGACCAATATCGAGATCTCGGATGGCGAGGGCCGTGTGCAAGGCACTGTTTCGGGGATCAATTGGAGCCTCGTCGCTTTTGTTCAGGCGTTGGATGCGGCCAGCGAAGATAATATGCGCCCCTTGGCCGAGGTCTTTAGCAGCAGCGGTGCAATCACATTTGATGCAACAGCGGCCGGGGCAGATCTCGACATGGAGGAACTGCTGAACCTCCGCATCATGAACCACCTGACCCAACCGCTCACTCTCAACGGTAGTGGTTTCAGCGACCGGCTGTTGGGCGGAAACCTTAATGACATGATCCAAGGTGGCGATCAGGGCGACACCGTTTATGCGGGCAATGGGGCCGATACTGTCTACGGCGGTAACGGGCGCGATCTGGTCTACCTCAATCAAGGCGATGACATCTTTCACGACAATACCCAAGGCGGAGAACAGGGCCGTGACACCGTCTTTGCGGGCTTTGGCAATGACACCATCCAAGGCGGCAATAGCGATGACGTCTTTCATGGCGAGGATGGCGAAGATCTGATCTTTGGCCGTTTTGGCAATGATCTGATCATGGCCGGGAGCCACTATGACACCGTTCATGCCGGCGAAGGCAGCGATACGGTCTATGGCGGCGACGGGCGTGATCTGGTCTACCTCAATCAGGGCAACGACATCTTTCACGACAATACCCAAGGCGGCGACAATGGCCGGGATACGGTGTTCGCCGGCTTTGGCGATGACACGATCCAAGGGGGCAACGGCGGTGATGTCTTTCATGGTCAGGACGGCAACGATCTGATCCACGGCCGTTTGGGCAACGATCTGATCTATGGCGGCGCGCAATATGATACGGTCTATGCCGGTGAGGGGAGTGACACGGTCTACGGTGGTGATGGACGTGACCTGATCTTCCTCAATCAGGGCAACGACATTTTTCACGACAACGCGCAGGGTGGTGAACATGGGCGTGACACGGTTTTTGCCGGATGGGGTAACGACACGATCCAAGGGGGCAACGGCGACGACGTTTTTCATGGCGAGGATGGTGATGATCTGATCCTCGGACGGTTGGGCAATGACCTGATCTATGGGGGCGCTCAATATGACACGGTTCATGCCGGTGAAGGCAACGATACCGTCGAGGGCGGTGCGGGGCGGGACCTTGTCTATCTCAACCAAGGGGATGACGTTTTCCGTGGGTCCGAACAGGGGGGCGAGCACGGCCAAGACACGGTCTTTGGCGGTTTCGGCAACGATACGATCTATGGCGGCGGCGGCAATGATGCCTTTCATGGTGAGGATGGGAATGACGTTATCTATGGCAGTTTGGGCGATTCCTCCCTCTTTGGGGGCGCCGGAGACGACACGCTTTATGGTGAGGCGGGCAATGATCTGATCGAGGGTGGCGGGGGCGATGACAGCCTCTATGGCGACGCTGGAAATGACACGGTGCGCGGTGGCGAAGGACGTGACTACATCATTCTCGATGGGGGGGATGACGTCTTCTATGATGAGGCTCAGGACGGCACACTCGGCCGAGATACGGTTATAGCCGGCGAAGGCAACGACACGCTTTGGGGCGGTGGTGGCGATGACTTCTTTTATGGCGGGGATGGCGCTGACGAGATCCATGGCGGCACGGGTAATGACAGCGTTTATGCGGACGGCGGGCAAGACCTCGTCTTTCTTAACCAAGGGGACGATTTCTTCCATGACTCCGATCCAGACCGCTACGGTGACGGCGAAGAAGAAGTTGATGCCAATGACACGGTCTATGGTGGCTTTGGCAATGACACGATTTATGGGCGTGGGGGCGATGATCGTTTCTTCGGCGAGGCGGGCAACGATGTGATCTCAGGCGGGCTTGGGAATGACATACTCAGCGGCGGTGCGGGGGAGGACACGCTGGCTGGCGAAGAGGGGCGAGACAGTCTGACCGGAGGGCTCGGGGTGGACACGTTCATTTTTGCCGCGGGCGACGGGGAGGCCGACCTCGTGACTGACTTTGAGTTGGATACCGACAACCTCGTTTTGGAACGGCTTGGGACATCGGAGCGCACCACATTCAGCTATGACAGCAACGCCAATGAGGTCACCATCTATTACGGTGGTGATGCCATGGTCGTGTTGCAATCGTCCGGCGATCTGTCGAGCTTCAATCTTGGCGATATCGAGGTCTGGTAGGGCTGGCAGCTCTCGGCCTGATACGGCAAAGGGCGCCCACCGGGGCGCCCTTTCTAATTCCTAAGTCTCTGAACCTAGAAAAATTCGATATCTCCGGCGAGGCCGAATGTACTGTCGAGCCCCTGTAGCAAGATGGACTGCCCCACCCCAAAGCTGAGCAATACCCCGGCTCCTGTAACCGAAGCTGCGGCTGCAATCTGTGCGGCATTCAGCCCCCCGGCAAGGCCAGAGGCGAGTGAAAGCGTGTCGGCGCCGATCGTGAAGTCGGTGATTACATCTTCCGAGATGACCGAGCCGAAGACGAAGGTATCGGCCCCCGCACCACCGGTGATCGTATCGCGGCCCAGACCGCCACCTTGGCCAGTGTCGATATAGCGGTCGTTGCCGTTGCCCATGTAGATCCGGTCTTGGCCATTGCCGCCAAAGATCAGGTCATTGCCGTCGCCGCCATGGATCGTATCGAACTGGTCGCCGCCATAGATGCTGTCATCGCCTAATCGGCCATAGATCAAGTCATTTCCTTGCTGGCCATGGAATACATCACCGCCATTGCCGCCTTGGATCACATCATTGCCAAGTCCGGCAAAGACCGTGTCGCGGCCAAGATCGCCGCCTTGGGTATTGTCGTGGAAAACGTCATTGCCCTGATTGAGGAAGATCAGGTCACGCCCATTGCCGCCATAGACGGTATCGCTGCCTTCGCCTGCGTGCACCGTATCGAATTGCGCACCGCCATAGATCAGGTCATTGCCCAAACGCCCATAGATCAGGTCATAGCCATCCTCCCCATGGAAGACGTCATTGCTGTTGCCCCCCTGAATGGTGTCATGACCGAGGCCCGCAAACACTGTGTCTTGACCATGCTCACCGCCTTGGGCGTTGTCGTGGAAGATGTCGTCGCCCTGATTGAGGAAGATGAGGTCGCGCCCATCACCGCCGTAAACGGTGTCATTGCCCTCACCCGCGTGAACCGTGTCGTAACCCGCCCCCGCAGAAATATGATCCGCCCCTTCGTTGGTGATCAGGCGATTGGCCGCGATGTTTCCTGTCACGGTATCATTGCCGGAGCCTGTGGTCGCATTCTCGATAAAGGTGTTATGGGCGATACCCATAATGTCGATCAGGCTCCCAAAGTCCGAGAAATGTGCCACTCGCATATCCAGACGTGCGGCCTCGGTCAAATAGCCGAAGTTCAGGGTGTCGTTGCCGCCTTGGTCATAGATCGTGAAGGCCATGGTGTTGCCGGTCACATTGCTTGTGGTTGTGCCGGTGGCGAGCCAGTCAAAGATCTGATCCATATAGTTGCCAAGGTTGGACCCTTCCCCGTAGGTGGTATCGCCAGCCGTGGCCCCGCTGGCACCGGGTGTGCCGTAGAAACCCTGAATGGCCATGATATCGGCCATCATCGCCCCACCTAGATATGCGTAAGTTGCATCGGTCGAGGTATTCTCGGTCTGGCTGAAGTAGGACATGACCGACATCTGCCAACTGTCATTGGTGAAATAGGCATGTTCATCGTAGGTGATCCGGCCATCCGAGGCGTCATAGATGCCCTGATGGCGCAGGCCGATGGCATGGCCGAACTCATGCACGAAGGTCTGGAAGGAATAACTGTCGAGCGTCGTGCCGCTGTTCGCCAACCAAGCGCGCGAGACATTCAGTTCGACCCCCGTCGAGGTGGAGCCGGAGTTGGGATAATAGGCAAAGGCGCCATCGTCTTCGTCATCGACGGTGATCATCTCAGAGCCATAGGACACTTCGACGAAATCAAGGTCGACGACCATTTCCCAAGCTTCCATTGCCCACCGGGCCAGCTGCCGCCCGTCTGCGGTCAACCCGTCGAGATTGACCGTAATCACGTTGGACGTGCTTGTATCATAGGTGCGCGAGTAGCCCTGCGTGCCTTCCTGCAGGAATGTCGCCAGTTCCTCCAACGTGCCGGTCACCCCGGGCGGAGGTGGCGGAATGAATTCGCTGACCGAAAGTGCATAGGTGCCGGTGCGGGTCGAATAGGCATCAGCCGAAATGTAATAGGTTCCGGTCGAAGTCGCGGTAAATTCCAGCAGGGAATCAAGTCCCACACCGCCATCGTCGTCATAGGTAATCTGTGTGCCCGAGGCGTCGTAGACCCGCAGGTAGGGGTCACTTAGCGAAATGCCGGTATGGGAGATTTCATATGTGGTACCGGCAGTGAGCTCAATCCGCACCCAATCCTCATCGGAAGAACTGGCGATGGTGCCGTAAAAGGTATCGCCCACCGACATGCTATAGGTGGTAGAGATGCCTTCGGCGGCGTCGATGGTCTCGTGAATATCCGCAAAAATAGGCTCATCCGGACCATGACGTCCGGGGTCAAAAGTCTGCGTCATGACGCAAATATTACACATGAAATATACTCCCTACGAGGAACTTACTTTAATGTTTGGGCCAATGCAGGCCGGGTGGTCGCCACCAGTTTTTGGGCGAAAATTTCCATATTGGTGGCCCCTTCCCCTGAGGTCGCTTCAATGGACAAGTTCGGGCCGCGGTGCAATTTTCCCTTGGGTCCCTTTTGCCACAAAAGTTTGCCAGTGGTGCCGCAAATCTCCAGTCGGACCGAGATATCTTGCGGTCTGCCCGGTTGCCATTGGTCTGCGGGGACCATGCGCGGTGCGGATTGGGGTATGATCTGCACCAAAGATTGCACGATATTTCGGCACAGCTGTTGGCGCTGGGCTTCGGAAATTTCCCCTCCGGCACAATGCACCCGGACTACCGTCCTATCCAAACTGCGCGCAAATGCGCCTTCAGAGCCAATCATTGCAAGAAACATTCCAAGAACAGCAACGCGAAAACCTAACATACAGCACCTACTCTACCATAAAACACGGCGACTTTGCGGCCTACTTTATCTTGTACCCCGATTTTGGATATGACATCCAGTGTGGGCCTTCTTTGTAGCACATGATCCTGTGATCATCGCTGCTGTCGTCATCTGGCGGAACTGGCACCAAACGGTAGCAATCAGGGTCTTTTCTTCATGCATATTCTTCTTGTTGGCGCAGGTCTGTCCGGTGCGGTTATTGGGCGTACACTCGCAGAGGCAGGGCACCAAATCACCATCGTGGAAGCCCGCGACCATGTCGCCGGCAATTGCCACACGGTGCGTGACGCGGAGACGGGCGTCATGGTGCATGTTTATGGCCCGCATATCTTTCACACCGATGACGAAGAAGTCTGGAACTACGTCAATAAGTTCGAGACCTTCATGCCCTATAAAAACCGGGTTAAGACCACCTCCAAGGGCCAAGTCTTTTCCCTGCCGGTCAACCTGCACACGATCAACCAGTTCTACGATAAAACCCTGCGCCCGGACGAGGCGCGCGCCTTTATCGAAGAGCAGGCCGATACCTCCATCACCGATCCTCAGACCTTTGAGGAACAGGCGCTGCGCTTTGTCGGACCCGACCTTTATGAAGCTTTCTTTAAGGGCTATACGATCAAACAGTGGGGCATGAGCCCACAGGATCTGCCCGCCTCGATCCTCAAACGCTTGCCAGTGCGTTTTAACTACGATGACAACTACTTCTTCCACCGTTTCCAGGGCATGCCAGAGAACGGCTATACCGCCATGGTCGAGCGCATCCTCGACCACCCTGCGATCACTGTGCATTTGAACACCACCTTCACCCGCGATCAGGTGGGCGACTATGACCATGTCTATTACTCAGGTCCGCTGGACGGGTTCTTTGACTACGAACTCGGGCGTCTGGGGTATCGTACACTGGACTTTGAACGCTTCACCTATGAGGGCGATTATCAAGGTTGCGCCGTGATGAACTACGGCGAGGAAAATGTGCCCTATACCCGCATCACCGAACACAAGCATTTCGCCCCATGGGAAGAGCATGAGGGGTCGGTCTGCTACCGCGAATTCTCCCGCGCCTGCGGCGAGGACGACATCCCTTACTATCCGATCCGGCAGGTGAAAGAGAAAGCGCTCTTGGCCGAGTATGAGGCACTTGCTGCTGAGGTAGAGAATGTCACCTTCGTCGGGCGTTTGGGCACCTATCGGTATTTAGACATGGATGTGACAATCCGCGAAGCGTTGGATGTGGCGCGCGCGTATCTGGAGCAGATTGGCAATACTGAGGCGGCGCTGGCATGAACTGCCGCTTGACCCGCCTCAGGGTGGCAGGATAACCGCTGCGGGCGATTGTTCATGGTTCCTTTCAATTTCTTATTTTAAAGCCGATTAAATGACCCCATCAACAAAAGCCACAATTCCACTGACAACTAATATTGGCAGCGTAGAACATTTGATCTTGATGCGTTGCGTCGAGGACGACAGGTTTGGTAACCCTGACAAGCTTAACGGGGCTTACATAGACCGGACCGCCCCCCATTTCGTTACCACTAGCCACACCCAAATTCGCAGCTATGACACCGCCCTAAATGCTCTTCCCGTTGAGCATTATTTCCGCATTTGCGGATTGAAGACGGTCACCGGTTTGGCGCGTTTTTCGGCGTCCAATTGGCGGCTGCGTGTTTTGAGCCGAACAGCCAACATGGCCCCTCTTCTCATGCATGAGGAGGTCGGAACCGGTGCCGCAGATATCGCGATCCCGGTGAAGCTGAGCAAAAGACCCTATCGGCTCTATTTCGAGCTAAGTTGGGAAGGCGATCTGTCGATCGATTTGTTGGCATGGACCGCGCCTAAGCCCAAGAACCTGCAGCCGCTTGGTGTGTCGATCACGACCTACAATAAAGCGGCCTATCTTTTGCCCAACCTTGAGACATTGGCCCAGAGTGCGGCCTATGCGGCCGGGGTGCTGGATCTTTTGGTGGTTAACAACGGTGATCCGCTGCCCGAAGACCCTGCGATGGCAGAGGTCAAAGCACTGCCAAACGTGGGCGGAACGGGCGGTTTCTTGGCGGGTCATGCCCATTTCAGAGAAAAGGGGTACCGCCATTTTGTCATCATGGATGATGACATTGCGATCCTGCCTGATTTCATTGACCGGCTTTATGCTATCTCCTGTTTTGCAGAAAATGTGCATGTGGGCACGATGGCTGAGATCCTGAATGTGCCTGAACGGATCGTGAAAGAGCAGGGAGCGAATGTATCAGGCTCTCACACTTTTGGGATCGATCTGATCAATCCCTTTACCGATCTGCAAGGATGGGATCGGCACCGGGTTTACGGCTATTACGAGGCTGATTTCAGCGGCTGGTGGAGCCTGATGGTAGACCTAAACGGGCCGACACCCACCATGCCCGAAAAACAGTTCATCAAACGCGATGACATCATGTTCGGCTATGAAAGCCGGGCGCAGGATGTGCCGACGATCGTGCCGCCCAACCTTGTCGTGGCCCACGGAGAAGAGGGCGCACCCGCCTATTATTACTACGACATCCGCAATGACCTGATCTTGCGGGCACGCAATTCCGAGGGCCTGAGCCTATCGGCGAAGCAGTTGTTCCAGATCGCTGGTTACCTGATGCTGAGCTTACAGGCAGACCGCCAACGGATGTTCAACGCTGCCTTGTCCGATTTTATGGCGGGGCCGGATCGCCTGCAAAAGTCGGATATCGGCAAGACGCTTAAACATGTCCGCGGCATGGCTTCCAAACCGCTGCCGATCCCTAAGGCGCCTTCCGAAAAAGGCAGGCTGGTGACGAAGGACGATAAGACCGATTTGGCCACCGCTGAGGACGTATCAGACGTGCCCGAGACACAGGCCCGCCTTGGGGGCGGCGAACGGCCACGCATTCGCGCCGTGCTGCGCGACTGGATCAGACCTTCGGCTTGGAAGACCCCTGATCCATTGCCAATCGTGGAAAACAACCCATTGCTACATGCGCGCGGGCAGGGGGCCTATCTGGATGTAGTTCCCTTCACCGATACCGCCTATCTGCGCAAACGTGAGATTTCAGCACCCTTCCGCTTCCTACATGCCGTCTTGCTTATCGCAAAGCTGTACTGCATCCGGGGGCGGTTGCTACGCGCCTATAAAGACCGCAGGACAAATTCATGATTTCCCTTTCAAACACAGCGATCCTCATCCTGACCTGCAATGATTTCGAGGCGCTCGACATCACCATCAGTCAGGTTCTAGCCACCACCCCGCAGTCGGTGCCGATCTACCTGCTGTCTAATTGCCATGGGCTGCCTGGGGCGGATATCTGCGAAGATATGTGCCGGTTCACCTCTCGCCAAAACTACGGCCGGGTACATTGGCTGAACCCGATGAAGGCACAGCCAGCATTTTTCGGTATCCAAGACGCGATCGAAAACCATATCGACGCCGAATACATCCTAAAGCTGGACGATGACGCATTCCCCATCACCTCCGGCTGGCTTGAAGGGATGATCGAAACCTATGCTGAGCAAAACCCTGACAAAATCGCCTATGTCAGTGGTCTGGTAAACAATAACCCCTATGGGTTCCACCGGTTGACCAGCCTGCCGGAATTGCAGGACACCTACGCCGGGATCATGAAACATAGCCATATAGCTGGTGAATATGTGCCCGGCTATCAAGAGTTCCGTATCACAGCACCCGGTGCTGCCGATCCCGGCGGCTGGGGCACCGTCTGGCAATTCCCGCATCTGGCCCGCTGGATTCACGAAGAGACCACCTTGCAGCCGGAGCGGTTCAAATCGCTGACAGCCGGTCTTGGCGCCGTCGAATTCGACCCTAGCGTGCGCTTTTCCATCAACGTCATGCTGTTTCAGCGCGACCTCTGGTCCAAGGTTGCCACGGGCGGTGTAGACGACGAAGAGATGCTGAATATCTATTGCGACACCAACGATAAAACCATCGTTATTCGCGAGGATATCCCTTTCGTGCATCTCTATTTCGGCCCGCAAAAACGTTATCTGGCGGACCTTCTGCCCAAAGTGCGCGATGCCTACCCCAGCCCCCACCCCCGGCTTGTCGCCGATTGGGATGCGTTCAAAGCGAACTGGCAAATCGAACTACAAAAAAAAAATTAACCGGTGAAGCAACGATCGTAGCGCTTAAAACGGTGCTGCGACGGGTGCGTGGAGCCGTTGGCCGAATAGTGAGGCGCAGATGATCATATCGAAAAACTACAAACTCTGTTTCATCCACATCCCGAAATGTGCAGGCACGTCCATCCGAACGATGATTACGGGGGCCGATCCTGATAGGTTTCAGCAATGGGGTTGGAACTGGATGCCGCGCCATCAGCGCTATGGGGATACAGCCCATATGCCGCTGATTGATCTGGCGCCGCCGTTACTGGCTCAAGTGAAAAATTTTCGCAGCGTTACGGTTGTGCGCGATCCCTTGGACCGTTTCTATTCTTCGGTCGAGCAGCATTTCTCGCAACATGATTACCGGGTGCGCAAACCTGTGGAAGAGTTTGTGTTCGAACTCAACACGACCAATATCCGCTATGATCCGGCCTATATCCATTTCTGCCCGCAACACTATTTTATTGCGATTAATGATAAGATTCATGTCGATGATATCCTATGCTTTGAGGATGAGAACTGGCAGGATCAGTTCCGAAATATTCTGATCGAACAGGGGATGACCAAAGAAAAATTGATGCTTCCTGAGCTGAATAGGCGTGAAAAACAAGACCGTACTCCGCTTTCCGAAGAGGCGTTAACTCATCTTTATATGCTCTACAAGCGTGACTATAAAATGCTGGGCTATACGCCACCGGTGTCTAGAGATTTCAACTTGAATACTGCTGATAGCAAGAACATGGCCAAGCCCTTTGATTTCTCGGCTTACGATTCGATCCACATCATGAATGCGTTTTTTAAGAAAAACGGTTAAAGTTCTTGAGGCTTTTTCTATTGAGAAGCGTCCATCCATGTCTGGAGTTGTTTGACCCAAGCTTCCATGGTGATTGGTTATGACCTGTCACTGAGATTTCATCCAGCCCCGACCGGGGCCCAGTTAGTGCTTACGCCAGTTGGCGCAGGTTGAGCAATCGCCCGACGCGCGGAGCTTTCATCTCGGGCAGTTGGGCGAGCGATTGCGGTGGTCAGGGTTCGCCCGAAATCAAGCGGGGTCAGGTAATCCAATACCAAATACGGGCGTTCGGCGATGTAGTCAGCTGCCCAAGCGGTAATGACGACGCCTGTATGGGCCGGGTTGCGAAACTTGGTCTCATTGAGAAATTCATTCCGCAGCCGTCCGCTAAAACTTGCCACGAAGCCGTTTTGCAACGACTTACCGGAACGATATAGTGCCATTCAACCCTTTGATCGGAGCACTACAGCAAGATGGCGTTCGAAGCCAGTTCCGTCCAATAGCACGTCGGGAAGAAGTGCTGCCAGAAGTTATACCTCTTCTTGGGACACGACTGTTATGGCCCTTAATTTGCGCAGCGGGTGACCATAACCGGGTATCAGGCCTCCTCAGTGGTTTTGCATGACCAAACCGCTGAAAGGACTTTCTATGACGCTACCTATGCTAACCTTTCGACCGTGTTGGTCGCCATCGACAAATCCAAGTATCGACATGAGGTTCTGATCAGAATTCCCGGCAAGAAGCGCCATCGCCGTATGACGGTCATGAACACGCTGGAAGATTTCCGGCGTTTAGCAATAAATCTCGCAAGCTACGACCTGCCGGTGCGGATCGGATTTGAAGCGACCGGCAATTATTGCCCCATCTTTACGTACCATTTCGGACATGTTGGGGCGTTCATGATTGCAAGCTCAGAGCCATTCAGTGGCAATCTGCTGCACCTGGTCGATGGTTTCGAAGATGTGGAGGTCCGGCCATTCGCGCCGGGCCGTCCAGTTGTAGCGCTCGACATAAGTGTTCTGCTGCGGTTTCCCCGGCTGCATGTGGGCCAAGGCGATGCCTTTGTTTTTGGCCCATTCCATGAGGGTGTCGCAGAAGTATTCCGGGCCGTTGTCGACTCGTATGGTTCGAGGCGCACCACGCCATTCGATGATCTGGCTCAGCGCCTTGACGACGCGTTCCACGGGTGGCGAGAAGTGAACCTCGATACCCAGCCCTTCACGGTTGAGTCGCCCAGGGCAGTCAGCACTAGGAACTGGCGACCGTCCATCGCCCGGCAGGGCTTTGTGCCGCAAGGTTCCGGGAGGTTTTCGGCGTTGAACTCGTCGCTTCATTTTCTTCTGATCGCCTCCTTTAGCAGGTCGTTCTGCATGCTGGCGTTGGCATACATGCGCTTCAATCGGCGGTTCTCCTCGGCCATAGCCTCTATCTTAGTGATAGGGCTGGCGTCCATCCCGCCATACTTCGCCCGTCATTTATACGGCGTGGCGCTGCTCATGCCATGTTCACGGCACAGCTCGGCAGCAGGCATACTGCCCTCCATCTGGCGCAGTACGCCCATAATCTGGGCCTCGGTAGAACGTGTCTTCCTCATCGGAACCTCCTCAGTCATCCTGCCGAAAAAGTTCCCCTCCCGCATCCCTGTGAGATCGGGGGAATTACCTAGGCGAAATATTCATTTCGATGCGGAAGCTTCGCTAATGAGGTCCGAGTGGAAGAACCCTTACTTTTAAGTAGGCGTCAGAGCTTCTTTCAAAGTGAATCAGGGTTATGAAATAGCATTTATTAACAGCTTACTAAGTATTTATACTTAGTATCATTAAGCACTTAGTGCGGATGTCCGCACCGCCCCATTTTATAGGGATAACACTCCCCCAAAACTGGACATCTTGTCTTATTTCTTGGGGATGTCCGCAAACCGTGTTGGCGCGCTTCTGGTTTCCGAGAAAGGCCAATATCTCCTTCTCTGATGAAGGGGAGGCAACACATGCGACATCAAGATTTCTCTCGATTTATGGCAAGTCTTGGAGATTTGAGCCCGGCCCAGATCGAGGGTGCACAGGCCAAGCTCATGTATTTGCGACGGCAGACGGCGGCGATCTCGGAGATCGAAACACGCACGACGAACGATCAGACCTCTCCGTTCTGCGGTGGCCTGGATCGACAAAGGTGGGGTCGGATGCGGACCAAGGTTCAGCGCTATCGCTGCAAGGCCTGCTTGAAGACCTACTCTGGGCGGACTGGGTCAGCCATCGGTCGCTTCCATCGCCCGGATCTTTTTATGTCCGCGCTACGAGACATGCTGGGCACCGGTCATGTCCCAAGGAGAGGTGTAACTTCTGGTAGCGCCTTTGGTGGCGTCCGCGCCCTTCATGAGGCGCCGTAGGACGTCATCAAAGGCGCGGTGGTCATCGGTGAATTTTCGGTAAGGTCGGGTTGCGAACATCAACCTGAACCGAAGGAAGACCCCGATGACCAAACCTATGATGGACCTGAAAGAGCTTGTCGAGAAGAGCGCGGATGCCGATCTTCTTCGAGATATGATCGGTTTTGCCGCCGAAAGGATGATGGAACTGGAGGTCGGCGCAAAAACCGGGGCCGACTATCATCAGAAGACGTCGGAGCGGAAGGCGCAGAGAAACGGCTACCGCGAACGCGATTGGCAGACGCGAGCCGGGAACGTGGAACTGCGGATTCCCAAGCTGCGCACCGGCAGCTATTTTCCTTCTTTCCTGGAGCCGCGGCGGGCGACAGAGAAGGCGTTGAGCGCGGTTATTCAAGAAGCTTATGTCCATGGCGTCTCAACCCGTTCTATGGACGATCTCGTCCAGGCGATGGGTGGGACCGGCATCTCGAAGAGCCAGGTTAGCCGCCTGTGCGAGGAGATCGACGAGCGGGTCGATGCCTTCCTTACCCGTCCAATTGACGGCGAATGGCCCTACCTTTGGATCGATGCGACTTATCTCAAGGTCCGCCAGGGCGGGCGTATCGTCTCCGTTGCCGTCACCATCGCCGTCGGCGTCAATACAGACGGCCGCAGAGAGGTGCTGGGCATGTCCATCGGCCCGTCCGAGGCCGAAACCTTCTGGACGGAGTTTCTGCGCGATCTGGTGCGGCGCGGGCTATGTGGTGTGAAGCTGGTCATCAGTGATGCCCATGAAGGCATCAAGGCCTCAGTCGCACGCGTGCTGAACACGAGCTGGCAGCGTTGTCGGGTGCATTTCCAGAGGAACGCTCTTGCGCATGCAGGCAAGAGCAGCCGACGCGTCGTCTCCGCCTTTATCGCAACCGCTTTTGCACAGCCAGACCATGCGGCGGCGAAAGTCCAATGGCGCAACGTCGCCGACCAGATGCGGTCCAAGCTGCCCAGGCTCTCTGGGCTGATGGATGATGCCGAGGAAGACGTGCTCGCCTACATGACCTTTCCCCAACAGCATCGGACGAAGTTGCATTCGACGAATCCGATTGAACGTTTGAACGGCGAGATCAAGCGCAGGACAGACGTCGTCGGGATCTTTCCAAATGAGGCTGCCATACGTCGCCTCGTCGGCGCCATCCTCATGGAGCAGACCGAAGAATGGACTGTGCAGCGTGCGCGATACATGACGCTGGAAACCTTGGCACCGGTCTGCGATGATCCCATCATCAGCCTGCCTGCAACTCAGACGGACTGATCAGCTCGGCCGTCGAAAGCGCCCGGCCAGCCGCGAGTTACACCACGCTATGGGGCATGATCCTGGGCACCTCCGCGCCGCTATCTGTGCGCAAGCTCGCGCGGCGGCTGGGGCTCAACAAATACACTGTCTGGCGCTGGCGGATGCTGATGTTCTCTATCATTCGTGGCAGCCAAGCCGTGAGCTTCTCCGGGATCATCGAGGCAGACGAGACCTACCAGCGGGAGTCTCGGAAAGGATTACGCGAATGGGTTCGTCACATTGCCTGTCCGCAGAGTGTTCCGCAACCGCCGCGCCCGCGGTGGGAGGACTTCACAACGAACGGAGTGTGAGTGACAGGATCCCTGTACTTCACCCCGGCTTGCCGGAAACCTTGTTTTCTGGGCGAGCACGATAGAATTTGTACCAATCTTTGATAGGCAAAGTGTCCATTTTAATATGGGCATTCCGCGAATTAGGGTGGATTCCAAAATTCGACCCAAAGCGCGACTTCAAACGATAGTTTAACTGACCGTTTCTTTTTCAAATATCAAATATTTAAGACTGGAACCCTAAAAGCACCTTATCGGTCACGGCTATCTTGTGAGATACCTGAATGGGTAAAAAACGTTAACATTTAGAAGTATTTTTCTTTGATAGGCGCATTGATCAGATTGAGTAGGAATTTTGAAACCTTAGAAGCAGAGAAAGGTAGTAAAGCATCAAAATACTTGATGAATAATATTCACATAATCATTATTATTGGTTTTCTTATTGTAGCCGCAAAGCAGTAATGTCACCCATCGGCAAAGCAGAAGTGTCACTCTCCTTGCATACGGTAGCGAGGATTAGTGGACATGGGATGGGTGACGATGAGCGAGCGCGAGTTGAACCGCGTTGAGGTTTTGGCGCAGGTGAGTCGCAGTTCAGGTATCGCTCACACGAAAGTTGCATTGCTTTAAAGGAAACATAATAATGAAATAGATACATGCCACCATCTAACCATGTGGCTTGGTTCGTACGTACGATTTAGGAAGAAGAACTTTGCCATGCCATATACTACGCAACAAGTGCCCGCCACGTTGGACCTATCTAATGTTTTGGATTTCAGAGTTGGAGATGTACTTGGGTTCAATGCTCAGATGGAGCTCGTCCCGAACAATGCAGTCCCCACAGGTGCCGTTCTCATCATTGGTATCCCAGAAGTAGGGGAACCTCTGACTGCGGATACGTCTTCAATCATAGACGAAGACGGCATTGGAATCATCACGTACCATTGGTTTCGCGATGGTATTCCGATTTACGATAGCTCCCTCGACCCTTATTTGGATTCCTATGTCATCACTTGGGACGATCTCGCATCCCGCCTTTCTGTATCAATCACCTACACCGACGGTAATGGAACGATTGAGACGTTATGGAGCGGCGAAACCTCTGCCGTCTATCTGGGCAGCTATGTGGAAAGCGACCGCACTATTGCGCTGGAAGACTACAACCAGACGACGCTTTCCCTGAGACTTACGGGCAGCGATGATATCGATGGCACAGGCAATGATCGCGACAACAGAATCTATGGGAACGATAGCAACAACGTCCTGAACGGTGGTGAGGGGGATGATACCCTCTATGGCGAGGCGGGGAACGACACGCTCCGGGGCGGCGTGGGCGCGGACTATATGATCGGGGGGGACGGCGACGATACCTATCATGTCGATGATGTCCGCGACGTGATCTTTGAAGCCATCGACACGGGCCATGATACCGTCATTTCTTCGATCACCTTCACTATTAACTCACGCATCGAGGAACTTTGGTTGATCGGAAATGATGACATTGATGCCACTGGAAGTACCGGGGTGAATGTCATTCACGGGAACGCCGGGGACAACGTACTGAATGGCGGCTTCGGGAATGATACCCTGTACGGCGGTGACGGGGACGATACCTTTGCCGACGAGCGGGGTGCGGACGAAATGCATGGTGGGAACGGCGACGACACATACCATGTCACAAACAGGGGCGACACGATCATTGAGCTTCTGAATGGAGGGACGGATACCGTCATTGCCAACATTTCATTCGATCTTCGCGATACGAACCAGCATGTCGAAAACTTGACCCTGACGGGAAGCGCTAACCTCGAAGGAACCGGGAATGACTTAGCCAACGCCATCTACGGGAACGACGGTGACAACATCATACTCGGCGAGCAAGGCGACGACTCCCTTCATGGCGGCGCAGGGGACGACACGATTCACGGCGGTGAGGGAGGCGATACCGTTCACGGTGACGCGGGCCGCGACCTGATCTTCCTCAATCAGGGTGACGATCTTTTCATAGTCGATATCCAGCGCGGCGAAGATGATTCAGACACCGTCTTTGCCGGGTTTGGCCGCGACACGATTTTGGGTGGCAACGGGGATGACGTCTTCCATAGTGAGGATGGCGACGACCTAATTTATGGTCGCCTAGGCCGTGATTTCATCTCTGCGGGTAGCCATGATGATACTGTCCATGCAGGAGAAGGCGACGATACCGTGTTTGGGGGGGATGGCCGCGATTTGATCTTTCTCAACCAAGGTGACGATGTCTTCAACGACAATACTCAAGGTGGCGTACAGGGGCAGGACACGGTCTATGCGGGGTTCGGGAACGATACGATCCAGGGTGGCAATGGTAATGACGTTTTTCACGGTCAAGCTGGCAACGACCTGATCCACGGGCGGCTCGGTAATGACTTGATCTACGGCGGTAGCCAGAATGACACGGTTCATGCCGGTGAGGGCAACGATACGGTCTTTGGAGATGATGGGCGAGATCTGATCTTTCTCAATCAAGGTGACGACATATTCAACGACAATGCCCAAGGTGGCGCGGAGGGGCAGGACACAGTCTATGCGGGGTTCGGGAACGACACGATCCAGGGTGGCAATGGTAATGACGTTTTCCATGGTCAAGATGGCAACGACCTGATCCGCGGTCGTTTGGGTGAAGATCTGATCTACGGTGGAAGGCAAGATGACACAGTTTATGCTGGTGAAGGAAATGACGTGGTTTTTGGGGATGATGGCCGCGATCTGATTTTCCTTAACCAGGGTCACGACATTTTTAACGATAACGCTCAGGGTGGCGCGGAGGGACAGGACACGGTTTATGCTGGGTTCGGGAACGACACGATCCAGGGCGGCAACGGTAATGATGTTTTCCACGGTCAGGATGGCTACGACCTGATTTATGGGCGCCTCGGTGGCGACTTAATCGATGGTGGCGGTCAGAATGATACGGTCCATGCCGGCGAGGGCACCGATACCGTCATTGGCGGCGATGGCCGCGACCTGATCTTCCTCAATCAGGGCGATGACGTATTCCATGACAATGCACAGGGTGGTGCGCAGGGTCAGGATACAGTCTTTGCCGGGTTCGGGAACGACACGATTCAAGGCGGCAATGGCAACGACTTCTTTTACGGCCAGGAAGGCGATGACCTGATCCACGGGCGCTTAGGCGACGACCGGATCGATGGCGGTGCTGAGAATGATACGATTCACGCCGGCGAAGGGAGCGATACCGTCATCGGCGGCGATGGGCGCGACCTGATCTTCCTGAATCAGGGTCACGACGTTTTCCACGACAATGCCCAAGGGGGCGCGCAGGGGCAGGACACGGTCTTTGCCGGGTTTGGGAACGACACGATCCAGGGCGGCAACGGGGCTGATCAGTTCTTTGGTCAGGAAGGCAATGACCTGATCTTCGCACGTCTTGGCGATGACATTCTTGGCGGCGGAAACGGGAATGACACGCTCAATGGCGGTGGCGGCAGTGATATGTTGACCGGGGGCGCTGGAGCGGATGTCTTTATCTTCCATGCGAATGATGATGGGGCCGACATTGTGACCGACTTTCTGCTGGGAACGGATAGGCTCCAGCTTGGCGGCACAGATACTGCATCAGTTAGCTATGATGGCGTTACCAATGAAGTTACCGTTATGGTCGGTAATAGTGGCGTCGCAATCCTCCGGTCAACCGCCGATCTATCCGGTTTTGAAATCGGCGATATTGCCTTTATTTGATGGCTATATGTTTTGTTGAAATGCCTGCCGCACATCTTGTTCGTAAAGGAAACCCGCAAGTTGGTTCAGACCTTACATTAAGGCTACGAATGTTCGCGGTGGGCGAGTTAGAAAGTCGAACTATGAACGGTACGGGACAAAGCTAGGGACGGCGCGAGGTATGTTGCTCAGAGCAGACAAGAATTAGCGCTCCGGGATCAGCCTCGCGATAATCAAGTCCGCCGCTTCTTCAGCACTCAGAGCCGTCGTATCGATGCGCAACTCCGGCGCTTCCGGCGCTTCATAGGGCGCATCGATCCCGGTGAAGTTCTTCAACTCACCGGCGCGTGCCTTGGCATAAAGCCCTTTCACGTCCCGGCTCTCAGCCACGTCGAGCGGTGTGTCGACGAAAACTTCGATAAATTCGCCGGGCTGCATCATGTTGCGCACCATGTCCCGTTCCGAACGGTAGGGCGAAATGAAGGCGGTAATGACGATGAGACCGGCATCCGTCATCAACTTTGCCACCTCACCCACCCGGCGGATGTTCTCGACCCGGTCCGTCTCAGTAAAGCCCAGATCCTTGTTCAGCCCATGGCGCACGTTGTCGCCGTCCAGAAGGAAGGTGTGACGGTTCATTCGGGCAAGCTTTTTCTCGATGACATTGGCGATCGTGGATTTGCCGGACCCGGACAGGCCCGTAAGCCAAAGCACCGCAGGCTTTTGGTGTTTCATCGAAGCGTGATGGTCACGGCCAATATCCGTGGCTTGCCAATGAATGTTCTGAGCGCGGCGCAGGGCGAAATTGATCATGCCAGCGGCCACAGTGCGATTTGTGATCCGGTCGATCAGGATGAAGCCGCCCAGATCTCGGTTCTCGCTATAGGGGGCAAAGGGGATTTCGCGGTCAGTCGTGATGTTTGCGACGCCGATGGCGTTCAGTTCCAAGGTCTTTGTCGCGATATGTTCCTGAGTGTTGACGTTGACCTCATATTTAGGCTGCTGAACGGTCGCCGACACCGTTTGCGCCCCGATTTTAAGGGCATAGGCGCGCCCCGGAACCAGTTCGGCATCGTCCATCCAGACGAGCGTGGTTTCGAACTGGTCTGCCACTTCGAGCGGGGACTGTGCTGCCACGATCACCTGACCCCGCGAACAGTCGATTTCATCCGCCAAGGTTACGGTCACCGACTCCCCCGCAACGGCGAGTTCCCGGTCACCATCTAGATTGACGATCCGCCCGATGGTCGAGGTCTTGCCCGAGGGCAGGACGCGGACCGGATCACCCGGGCGCAGCTGTCCGCTGGCGATGAGGCCCGCGAAACCGCGGAAATCGAGATTGGGCCGGTTCACCCATTGTACTGGCAGCCGGAAAGGCTCGGATTGCTCGACTGTGCTTTCAAGCGTAACCGCCTCCAAATGCGGCAGGAGCGCTGGACCTTTGTACCAAGAGGTATTCTCGCTCGGGCCCGTGATATTGTCTCCCTTATAGCCAGAGATCGGAATAGCCGTGAAATCGGTGAGCCCGATGCTTTCAGCGAATGTCCGGTAATCCTCGACAATCTGGTCATAGGTGGCTTGGTCATAATCCACGAGGTCCATCTTGTTGACGGCTAGCACGACATGTCGGATGCCCAACAGATGCACGAGATAGCTGTGGCGACGGGTTTGGGTCAGCACGCCTTTGCGCGCATCAATCAAGATCACTGCAAGGTCGGCAGTCGAGGCGCCGGTGACCATATTGCGGGTATATTGTTCGTGGCCCGGCGTGTCGGCCACGATGAACTTGCGCTTCTCGGTCGAGAAGAAACGGTAGGCGACGTCGATGGTGATGCCCTGCTCACGCTCCGCCGCCAGACCGTCCACCAACAGGGCGAAATCGATATCCTGCCCTTGGGTGCCCACGCGCTTGCTGTCAGCCTCAAGGGTCGCCAGTTGATCCTCAAAGATCATCTTGCTGTCATAGAGCAGCCGCCCGATCAGGGTGGATTTGCCATCATCGACAGAGCCACAGGTGATAAAGCGCAGCATGGTCTTGTGCTGGTGCAATTCCAGATAGGCGTCGATGTCTTCGGCAATAAGGGCGTCGGTCTTGTAGGTCGGATTTTGGGCGGTCATGGGGGCAATGTCTCTGCTTAAATGGAAGGGCCGGAAAAGAAAGGAAGCGTCAGAAATAACCTTCTTGCTTCTTTTTCTCCATCGAGGCCGCCTGATCATGGTCGATCGCACGCCCCTGCCGTTCGGACGTGGTGGTCAGCAGCATTTCCTGAATGACCTCGGGCAGCGTTTTTGCCTCGCTCTCCACCGCGCCGGTCAGGGGGTAGCAGCCTAGGGTGCGAAAGCGGATCGAGCGCATTTCAGGCGCCTCACCCGGCTCTAACGGGAAACGGTCGTCATCCACCATAAGGATCATCCCATCGCGCGTGACAGTGGGCCGCGGTGCCGAGAAATACAGGGGAACGATCTCAATCCCCTCAAGGTGGATGTACTGCCAGATATCCAATTCGGTCCAGTTCGAGATCGGGAAGACACGGACGCTTTCGCCCTTGGCTTTGCGGGCATTGTAAAGCCGCCAGAGCTCCGGACGCTGGTTTTTGGGATCCCACCGGTGGTTTGCCGAGCGGAAAGAGAAGACGCGCTCCTTGGCGCGGGATTTCTCCTCATCGCGACGCGCACCGCCGAAAGCCACATCAAAACCGTGCTTGTCGAGTGCCTGTTTCAGACCTTCTGTTTTCCACATGTCGGTATGCAGCGCGCCGTGGTCGAATGGGTTGATCCCCTGCTCTGCCGCTTCGGGGTTTTGGTGCACGAGCAACTCCATCCCAGCCTCTTTCGCCGCACGATCCCGAAGCGCATACATGTCCTGAAACTTCCACGTCGTATCAACATGCAGCAGTGGAAAGGGCGGCGGGGCCGGATAGAAGGCTTTCTTTGCCAGATGCAGCATGACGGCGCTGTCCTTGCCAACGCTGTAAAGCATCACGGGGTTCTCCGCTTCCGCGGCAACCTCTCGTAGGATGTGAATGCTCTCCGCCTCAAGGCGCTGGAGGTGGGTCAGGGCTGTCGTGGTCATAAAGGGCATTCTCTGAAAGGGCATTTTGGAAGGGATACAATAGTTCTACTTTCTGCGATAGCGAGCAGAACCGTTAATTTAGAAAGGCTATTTTCCGGTCGTCGAAGTTCTCGTCAGTCGTATTGACTGAATATTGATTCCTGGCGGCAGTGCTTTCCATCCCATGACACCGACTCTATTGCTTGCTATGGAAAGTGTGAAGCCTTCAAGGATCACGCCGCCATGCAAGTAACCCAAACCGCCCTACCGGGGGTCCTCTTGTTAAAACCCGCGAGGTTCGGCGATGCACGTGGGTTCTTTTCAGAAAGCTGGAATCGCAAGAGACTGGCGGAACATGGGATCACCCTTGATTTCGTGCAGGACAACCACTCGCTCTCTGCCACCGTGGGGACTGTGCGCGGATTGCATTTTCAGGCCCCGCCCCATGCGCAGGACAAGCTGGTGCGCTGTGGGCGAGGCGCGCTGTTCGATGTGGCGGTGGATATCCGCAAGGGCAGTCCGACCTATGGCCAATGGGTCGGCTACGACTTGACCGCTGAGAACGGATTACAACTGCTGATCCCCAAGGGTTTTTTGCATGGCTTTGCGACGCGCGCGCCTGAAACGGAGATCATTTATAAATGCACCGATTACTATGCGCCCGAATGCGATGGGGCTGTGCGTTTTGACGACCCTGATATTGGCATCGATTGGGGCATAGACGGGGAGGCAATCCTCTCTGACAAAGACGCCAATGCCGCGCATTGGGCGGCTTTCGACAGCCCATTTACCTATGGGGAAACGACATGAAGATTCTGGTGACGGGCGGCGCCGGCTTTATCGGCTCAGCAGTGGTGCGGCTGGCGGTGGCGCGGGGGCATGAGGTCGTCAACTTGGATGCGCTGACCTATGCGGGCTGTCTCGAAAACCTCGCCAGCGTGACGGATGATCCGCTCTATTCCTTTGAGCATGCCGACATTCGCGACCGCGCGGCGCTTGACCGCATTCTTGCGGCGCATCAGCCAGACGCGGTGATGCATCTGGCCGCTGAAAGCCATGTGGACCGCTCAATCGACGGCCCAGGGGATTTCATCGAGACCAATATCACCGGCACCTACAACATGCTCGAAGCCGCGCGGAGCTATTGGGTGGCGCAGGGCAAGCCGGGAGGGTTCCGCTTTCACCACATCTCGACGGATGAGGTCTATGGCTCCCTCGGGCCAGATGGCATGTTCACCGAAGACACGCCTTATGACCCGCGCTCGCCCTACTCCGCCTCCAAAGCCTCCAGCGACCATTTGGTCCGCGCATGGCATGAGACCTATGGCCTGCCGGTCGTTTTGACGAACTGCTCCAACAATTACGGGCCCTTCCACTTTCCCGAAAAACTGGTGCCGGTGGTGATCCTGAACGCCTTGGCGGGCAAGCCGATCCCGGTTTACGGTCAAGGGCTGAACGTGCGTGACTGGCTCTATGTAGAAGACCACGCCGATGCGCTGCTGCAGGTGCTGGAAAAAGGCGCCTTGGGACGCAGCTATAACATCGGCGGCGAGAACGAGGCGCGTAACATCGACCTTGTGAAAACCATATGCAGCATTCTCGATCAAAAGCGCCCCAAAGAAACGCCCTACGCCGATCAGATCACCTTCGTACAGGACCGCGCTGGCCACGATCTGCGCTATGCCATCGATCCAAGCCGTATCCGCGATGAACTGGGCTGGCGCCCGTCGGTGACGGTCGAAGAAGGGTTGGAGCGGACCGTACAATGGTATCTCGATAATGAGGACTGGTGGCGGGCGTTGCAGCACCGCGATGGCGTCGGTCAACGACTTGGCACCAAAGGGTGAGCACATGACCATTCTTGTCTTCGGTAAAACCGGTCAGGTCGCGCGCGAACTCGCCGCCTTGGAGGGAACGGAATGTTACGGCCGTGACGCCGCCGATCTCGAAAACCCAGAGGCCTGCGCCGCCCTGATCCACAGCAAGCGTCCCGAGACGGTGATCAATGCCGCGGCCTATACGGCTGTCGACAAGGCGGAAAAGGAAGAGCCGCGCGCCACCACGATCAACGGTGCGGCCCCCGGTGCCATGGCCCGTGCCTGTGCGGCACTGGCCATCCCCTTCGTCCAGCTCTCGACCGATTACGTCTTCGACGGCGGCGGCGACGTGCCATGGCAGCCGGAAGACCGAACCGCCCCTCTTGGCGCTTATGGCCGCAGCAAACTGGCCGGAGAGCATGCGGTATGGGCGGCGGGTGGCACCCATGCCATCCTGCGCACCTCTTGGGTGGTTTCTGCCCATGGGGCGAACTTCGTCAAAACCATGCTGCGGCTCGGGGCAAAGCGTGACGCGCTCAACATTGTCGCCGACCAAATCGGCGGCCCCACCGACGCTGCTGAGATCGCGGCGGCTTGTCATGCCATTGCGCGGCAATTGATGAGCGACCCAACCAAAAGCGGCACCTACCATTTCTCTGGCACGCCGGATGTCAGCTGGGCCGATTTCGCCCGCGAAATTTTCGCGCAGTCACAGCTTGATTGCACGGTAACGAACATCCCCTCTTCCGAGTATCCGACCCCGGCCCAAAGACCGCTGAATTCCCGTCTGGATTGTCGCGCCACTGAGACCGTTTTCGACATCCCGCGCCCCGACTGGCGTGAGACGCTCACAGATATACTCAAAGACCTTGGAGCCCGATCATGAGCAAACGCAAAGGCATCATTCTGGCCGGTGGCTCTGGCACACGGCTCTACCCCATCACCATGGGAATTTCGAAGCAACTGCTGCCGATCTACGACAAGCCGATGATCTACTATCCGCTATCGGTTCTCATGCTCGGGGGCATCCGTGACATCGCCATGATCACTACGCCGCAGGATCAAGAGCAATTCATCCGGACATTGGGCGACGGCAGCCAATGGGGGATCAATCTGACCTACATCGTGCAGGAGAGCCCCGACGGTTTGGCCCAAGCCTATCTGCTGGCCGAAGATTTCCTAGCGGGTGCCCCTTCGGCCATGGTGCTGGGGGACAACATCTTTTTCGGCCACGGGCTACCTGACATGCTAGCCGCCGCGGATGCGCGCATCGAAGGGGGGACGGTGTTTGGCTATCATGTCTCTGACCCAAAACGTTACGGGGTCGTCGGCTTTGATGTAGACGGCAAAGCCCGAGAGATCATCGAAAAACCCGATGTGCCGCCCTCGAACTACGCGGTAACGGGCCTCTATTTCCTCGACGGAGATGCGCCGAAACGTGCAGCAGAAGTTAAGCCATCGGCGCGGGGTGAATTGGAGATCACCTCACTGCTTGAGATGTATCTACGGGCGGGCAAATTGCAGGTGGAGCGTATGGGGCGTGGCTATGCTTGGCTGGACACCGGGACGCATGGCAGTCTGCTCGACGCGGGGAATTTTGTCCGCACGCTGACCGAACGGCAAGGATTGCAAACCGGTTGTCTGGAAGAGATCGCCTTTAAAAATGGTTGGATCAGCGAAGAGGCCCTCGCAGAACGCGCCGAGATGTTCACCAAAAATGACTATGGCAACTATCTCGCAACGTTGAAGTAATCCAAAGCCCAACAGCCTGCCCGCAGTGGTTGATATTCCGGCGCATCTGCTTTCTAAATCCATTCAGTCTCTTAAGAGGAAGAAAATGGATAACATCGCTCTCGGCCCCGATGGGCAAGCCAATCACGCCCTTGCCATTATGCGCCATGAAACCCGCGAAGGAGATCTGGCCACAGATTTGCATTTCTTGCCGGGACTGGACCTTCATGCCGATCCTGCCTTGGGGCTGACGGGGCGCTACAGCTCGCCCGAGGGGCGCGTTCTGGAAATGGAGGCCCAGACTCACGGCCAGGGCGGCTGGTGTGGGCTGCATGTGCGGCTACCGGCTGAGAAACTGCACCATGTGGGCAGCATCGGCTTTGCCGCCCGTATTGCCGCGCCTGAAGTTTTCGTGGCCCGTGCCTGCATACGCTCGGGCGGACCGGACGGTTTTTCCGACTGTTTTTTCGACAAGCATCTGCTGTTTCGCCCCGAAGAGGCCAGCCATGTCGATGCGATACCGGTCCACTACCGCGAACCAATGCCGATGGAAGCGGCCTGGCGTGAGCTGATTTTCTTCTTGCCGACTTCCAATTTCCGCCTGTCCTTCATCGACCTGCGCCTTTTCGTCGTCTGATCGCCATGAGCCTTGGTCTGGTCATTCCCGTACGTGACGATCATGTCGCGTTAGACCAGCTTCTGGCGGAAGCCGGTAAACTGGGGGTGTTTGACCAAATCGTCGTGGTTGATGACGGCTCGGCAGAGCCGGTTGCCTCGGAGGTGGCCCAAATCATCCGACAAGACACGGCCACCGGCCCCGGCCCCGCCCGCAATATTGGGCTGGCCGAGATCGAAACCGACCATGTGTTGTTCTTTGACAGTGACGATATGATCACGCCCCAGATCATCCCGCTTTGGCGCGATCTGGCGGGGCGTGATTTTGACTTTTGTTTATTCCGCCATGCTGACACGCGTCAGATCGCACGGGGGCGCTGGCACCAAATGCCCAATGACGATGCGCTTTGGCGGCTGGCAGGCATGGGTGGGCAACACCTTACGCCCGTGACAGGACAGGCCGTAGCTTGGCTGGCTCAGACCGCCAACTACCCTTGGAACAAGATTTACCGTACTGGTTTTCTGCGTGAGGCTGGGATCAGTTTTCCCGATCTCATGCTCCACGAAGATATCGCCCCACATTGGGAAAGCTTTGCCAAAGCAAGTACTATTCTGGCGTCAGACCGCGTCTGTGCCACACATACTGTATCGCCCGGTGGTGGCCGAATGACCAACTTCCGTGGGCGCGAGCGGATCGGTGCCATCACCTCCCTGCAAAAGGTCAGCGCCCGCCTGCCAGCCTCCCTACGCTTGGCCTTTCAGTCCTTTACCAGCGGGCTTTTCGACTGGATCTATTACCACATTGATCCAAGGTGGCATGACGAGCTTCTCGTCTCTATACAGTGGTTTTGGCAAGCCACGCTCGGCCCGCAGGAAGAGGCACAATTGATCCACCAAGACCCCGTTCTTGCCCTGCGTATTGGCCTGCAAATGGCAGGTGGGCGGCTGCCATGCTGACCTTTGTCATGGCCACAGAAAACGAGGGCCCAGATCTTGATCTGACCCTAGACGCTCTGGTGCAGGCCAAAGGACCAGAAGACGCCCTACTGGTCTTTCATGCAGGCGATGACCGCACCTTCGCGCGGCTCCAGACTTTCGCGGCGGGGCATTCTGCACAAATCATCCGCACCGACAGCCCCGTGGGCAACCGAGGCGACCTTCTGCGGCTGGCGCTAGAGATGGCCGAAACGGACTACACCATGGCGCTGGCCCCAACGGACCGCCTGCAGCCCGAAGCTTTCCGCACCCTGCGCAGGACATTGCAGCAAGAGACCCCCGATCTTTGCCTACTTCATAGTGCTTGGTGGCTCGCCGATGCCGACCACCCCCTGCCCCGTAGCGACAGCGCTCTGCTTGAAGCCCTGCCGCAGCGACCCTCGGTCAGCGATTGCGCAGGTCTCTTGCCAGATCCGCGGCGGCTAATCTTCAGAACCCCCGACTGGCTGGCCCGCCTCGCCACATGGCCACCATCGGCAGACGACAGGGCGTTTTATGAACGCGCCCTAACGCAAAGCACCGAACTGATGGCCGCGCCTGCCCCCGTTCTGCTGCATCTTTATGCCCCCACCAATCCCGCCCCTGCGCTTTTGAGCTTTACCGAAGACCTTACAGTACGGCCCAAGAGCGAACGGGTCGCCTGCCTTGTGGAATGGATGCCATTCCTGGATGAACAGCTTGCGCTTTGCCCCCCTGCCGAGACATCCCTCATCCTTAACGCGCTGCCGAATATCGTCGCCCACCTGCCGCGGCCGGTCAGAAGAAACATGTCCCAGCAGCCCGGTGCCTTTGCGTGTCTGCTGGATGCGCAGATCAAAGACGGCAGCTCTGGCGCCAAGGCCGAGTTGAGCCTGCAGATATCCGCCCAGCAACAATACCGCACCGATATTCTGGCACGCGCGTATGGCAGGCTGCGCCAAGATCTCGACCTCGCCCTACCGGGGCCTGATTATTTGCGCAATCTCTATACACGCCTGCGCGGTCTCTAAAGGGCCAGATAGAGTGATCAAAGTATTCAAAACGGGCCGGCACAGCCACCGCACACCGCTTAGCTATCCGGCGCTATGGCCGCTGTTTGAAGGTAAGATCGAACTGGTCGACCGACCCTCTCTTGCCGATATTTATGTCTTTGCCCATGTACTCGACATCCAAGACGCACCGTTTGAAGTGATTGAGGACTGGCGCGCCCGCAAACGCCCCGTGGTGCTTTTGTCCGAAGAGCCCTTTTGGGATACAATCTGGGGCGGCCGCCCGCTTGACCCGGTGATCTATGTCGAAACCGACTGGGGCCCCCTGCCCGTTCATCAAATCAATCACTGCACCAGCGATATCTATAAATTCCAACACATCCCCTATTACCTACTGACCAACCATCGTTTCGCCAACGCCTACCGCCACCGCTTTGCCCGAAATGCCGCGCGCACCGTGCAAGACTGGCAAGAGGATTTCGCCCGCCGCCCCGTAGACGTCGCCTTCATGTTCGAACGCCGCGCCGAGCGGCATCACTGGGTGGAATGGCCCGAGGCAGATCTGACCGGCCTTTGTTCATGGCGCACTGATCTGGCTGAGGCGTGTACCACCGGTGTGGTCGAACGCTTGGGCCAAAGCTGGCAAGGCGGCCAAAGCCGTTTTGAGCTGACCACCGACTGGCACATGGACAAACTGACCCGCCTAGATGGGCGTACTCGCTTGATGGGTGCACTTGAGAACACCCATCACCCCGACTACATCTCCGAGAAGTTCTTCGACGCTTTTGCCTGCGGAGCGGTACCTATCTATTGGGCGAGCCCTGGGCACCGCATCCATGAATTGGGTTTACCGGAGAGGTCTTGGGTGAACCTATGGGGGATGACGCCAGACGAAGGCGCGGCGCGGATTGCGGATGCCCTGCGAGGCAGTGAAACCGCAGTGACAATGCCGAGCGCCATGGCCACGCTGAAGCAATTGTTTACCCCGGCAGAAGCATGGCAGAGCAGTCGCGACCACGTAGGAACCGGCGTCATTCACGCTTTACAGCATGTCTGCGATTTCCCGCTCCTCACCTTGTAAAGAGTTACCCCTTCGCCCCCTGCCCGCGCGCATAAACATCCTCATAGCGAATGATGTCATCTTCACCAAGATAACTGCCGGTCTGTACTTCAATCAGCACCATGGGCACCTTTCCAGGGTTCTCCATCCGGTGGGTCGCGCCAAGCGGGATATAGACCGACTGGTTCTCGGTCACGAGTTTCACCTCTTCGCCTACGGTCACCTGCGCAGTGCCCTCGACTACGATCCAGTGTTCCGCACGATGATGATGGCTTTGTAGGCTGAGAGCGGCACCGGGATGAACGACAATACGCTTCACCTGAAAACGTGATCCCACAACGAGGCTCTCAAACCAGCCCCAAGGTCGATAATCGCGCGGTAGAGTCTCAGCTTGTTTGGCGCCTTTGGCCTTCAGCGCGGCCACGGCTTTTTTCACGTCTTGCGCGCGGTCTTTATGCGCGACCAGCACCGCGTCTGGCATAGCCACCGCAATGATATCAGTCAGCCCGATGCCCACCAATTGCTGCTGGGGATCGCCGGCGCGCAGTAGGGTGTTCTCGCAGTCAATTGCCGTAGCTGATTCCGTGGCCACCACCCCGGCTTCATCCGGCCCCATCTCGCGCCAAACGGCGTCCCAGCCACCCAAATCTGACCAAACACCGCCGTAGGGCACAACGCTCAGGTTGTCGGCCTTCTCCATCACTGCATAGTCAATTGAGATATCTTCGACCTGCGCCCAGGCGTCGGGTGCCAGACGAGTGAAGCCGAGATCCTGTTCTGCCTGATCAACGGCCGTGCGCACCTGTGTCAGCATCTCAGGGGCATGGGCCTCGAAAGCGGCGATGATCGTTTGCACTGAAAAGAGGAAAATACCTGCGTTCCAAAGGTGCTGGCCGCCCTCAAGCATCGCTTGGGCAGAAGCACTATCGGGTTTTTCAACGAAACTGTTGATTGTCACTGAGAACTGACCCGGTATTTTCACCGAGATTTGACCCACCCTCAGTTATGCGTCGTGGTTTATG
>NZ_JBIFGB010000014.1:0-27416 GCF_043558145.1 Sulfitobacter sp. 1A10359
GGAAGTGTGTTCACATGGGTCAATTCTCAGTGACAATTTATGGGGCTACCGGGTCAGTTCTCAGTGACAATCAACAGACAAGGCTCTAATCCTTGAGCAATGTTAGCCAGACCACGGGTAATCTTGCGAGTCACGAAAGTCTCACCACGGCGGGGGGACTCGTGATTGAACAAAATACCGTTGCAAGCATACATGCCATAGGCCTCCCGGTAGTTCACAGCGATCCAATAGGCGTACATTTTGGCCACCGCATAGGGCGAACGCGGGTGGAAAGGTGTTGTTTCGGTTTGCGGTGTTTCTTGGACAAGACCGTAGAGCTCAGACGTTGAGGCTTGGTAAAAACGGGTGGTTTTCTCCATCCCCAAAAAGCGAATTGCCTCGAGCAGGCGCAGGGTGCCGATAGCGTCGACATCGGCGGTATATTCTGGGGCCTCAAAGCTCACCGCCACATGTGATTGCGCGCCGAGGTTATAGACCTCATCGGGGCCGACCTCAGAAAGAATGCGGGTCAGGTTGGAGGTGTCGGTCAGATCACCGTAATGCAGTTTGAACCGCGTATGATTCATATGCGGGTCTTCGTAAATATGATCGATCCGCTGGGTGTTGAAGGATGAGGCACGGCGCTTTATGCCATGCACCTCATAACCCTTCTCTAATAGAAACTCTGCAAGATAGGAACCATCTTGCCCCGTCACCCCGGTAACAATCGCTTTCTTCATCTTCGACGAATCCTCTTGGAATATTTATGTTGCCAGCACTTTTGTCCTGTTGAATTATGCCTTGGCTAGCTGCATTTCATTCATCATGTAGCGGATAGTCCAGACGAGTACAAAGCCGCCGATAAGCATTACTGGATTTCATTTGTTGCGCGATACCTTCAGGCAACTCGCGTCGAACCCTCGGAGCTATCCGAGACGAAGAACGACCGCTATCGCCCGTAAGTTCAACTACTTTAAGAAGCGCTGTTGTACCCGAATGAAACGGCAACTTAAGAATAGTACAGATCTTTTTCAGCTCGGTTTCTGGGTTAGCGACGAAATCTTCATAGCGGAACTTAGGGAGGTCTTCGTACTCTGATAAAAAGCACTCATATCGCTTAGCGTAAGTTTCTAATGTGAAAGGTTTAAAGTGATGCCAACCGTTGCTATCCAGTGATAGAAAAGAATCTAGAGGATGGCGTAGGGTAAGCACCGATTGCACTGGCATGACCCGCTGAAGTATTGCGCGTAGGCTTGGCCGGGCCAAGGGGTCGGCCTCGGTACAGAACTGACTATGGGCATGGTCGCGCAACACTAGATACCGCCCCACTTCCCCAAGGGCACGATGCAGCTCCGCAATTCCCGCGTTGAAACTGCGGATGGTCATCTGCTCACTAATCGGGCGCAGGCCACTACGTGCCGCATAAAGGAAATCACTAGGATGGAAGCGATTCGATTTTCCATTCTGCATCTGGCTGAGTGGGTCGATTTCGCTCAGCAAAGTCACATTTGGCACAAGTGCCAAACATTTACTAATTAAAGTACCCCCCGTACAAGCAAAGTGATGAATAGTACGAATTGGCGCAGGGGCAGCGCTCGCGGCGAGCGCTTCTTCGCATTGCGACAGCAGACTACCTAGCGGCTCGGTCACCCCAGATTTCGGTAAATCTGTTTGTTCTTGTAGGAAAGCGAGCGCCTCCTGAATATTCCGGGCTAAATCGATCTTATTACTTACGGTCATTCTTTGGAACCTTCAAAGGCTTCTGCGGCCGGAGGCTCCTCATTCGGTAGACTCAAATATTGGAGCTGCTCGGCCGCCTGCTGCAAACGAGGGGTAAGCTTAGTGAGTAGTTTTTCCTGCTCGAGGCGCTGCCGTTCAGATTCCGCAAAACGACTACGCAAATCGGACAAGTCAGCTTGGAGTACCGACTGCATTCGTAGGGCTATAGATAGCTCTTCATTCGCGGACTGCAATTCTTTGGTACGTTTCGTGCTGTCTGCCTGGACCTGCTCTATTAAGCTACGAATGGCGCTATCAGTTTCAGATTGCTCCTTAGCCTCCGCCAAAGCGCCCTCTAGCGCCTTCAAATTCACTTTTAATTCTTCTAGTGTCATTTCTGCTTCGTCGGCGCGTTCTTGGGCCGTAGCGGCTTCTACCTGTGCAGCTTGTTTTTTTTCTTTAATCTCCGCCAGCTCTGCCTCTTGCGTCCTCAACGTGGCATCTATTTCTTTAAGTGCCATTTCTGCTTCGTCCGCGCGCCTTTGAACCGTAGCGATTTCTAACTGTGCAGCTTGCTCCTTTACTTTAGCCTCCGACAAAGCGTCCTCTCGAGCCTTCAAAGTTACTTTTAATTCTTCTAGTGCCATTTCTGCTTCGTCGGCGCGTTCTTGCGCCGTAGCGGCTTCTACCTGTGCAGCTTGTTGTTTTTCTTTAATCTCCGCTAGCTCTGCCTTTTGCGTCCTCAACGTGGCATCTATTTCTTTAAGTGCCGTTTCTGCTTCATCCGCGCGCCCCTGAGCTTCAGCAGTTTGTAACTGTGCGGCTTCTCTAGCTTTAAACTGCTCTTCCAAACCTGCTTTTGTGGCAGTTAAATCTATATCAAGTTGGCTATACTCCTTACGTAGTGCTACCAGCTCTCGCTTTTCTAAGCAGGCACGAAAGGTCAGCATCGGCCAGTCGGGGTCATCGTCAATTCTGGAAACAAGATCAAAAGCGTTTTCGGCACACACACTCTGGACCTCATCAACGTTTTCGCCTTGATGAAAGAAAGCTTCTGCGCAACATAATATATCAAGCTGATCGACCTCTTGCAGAAACCCCCATTTCTGCCAAAAATCGATAATCCGGCATTCCGATCCCGGCAGGTGAATCATGACATGTACAGGGCTTAGCAAATCTACAAATTTTTCTGTTAAAGTTTTAAGGGCAATGCTTTCCACGGCAATCCGGCCACACTCTTTCAGCCCGGGTAAAAGCCTTTTCAATCTCTTGTTCGGCGAATAGAGACTGCGCAAGCCTGGAAAATTGAAAGTCTTAAGCTCAGCCTGTGGCTTTCCATCCCAGGGGGCCGCGGTTATTATCTGAATCTCAGCCGCGCCGCCTAACCGTGTTTCTGCTTCCGCAGCTAACATCGGATCCGGCTCTACCACAATGGTCCGTTCTGCTTGCCCCGAAAAACAAAAGTCATCAAGATAAGCGGGAGGCTGCCCGATGATTATTAAGGTGCCGGGTGCTGGGAGGGAAATATCGTGCATTAGAGGATCCGTTTTGGAATCGAACGAAAGTTCAGATCAACTTAAGACTGTAAGGCCATACTGGTCGCTAATAAGCAATTACTTGCCAAAAGAACCATACTATCAACACCATTTCTGTAATAGGTGTTTAATCTACTTAAGTTCCGATCTCCTTTGGTCAGTTGTCATATTATACGTGTCAGGCCATCGAAGCCGAAAACTGTCAGGGCTAGTCAAAGGCTGCAGTTCCCCGATCAACAGTGGCGCCGCGGTCGAGGGTGACACGAGGGTCAGGCCACATAGATTTCAGCTTAACCAAGAACTTTAGCTCCAAACCTCACACTATTTCGCCCCAATGCGCTTGTTCTCCATGGCTCTCTCGGGATAAGTCAAGTAAATCTATAGTGGAGAAGCTCTTTTGACCTCTAAAACTTTGATTCTCGATTGCACATTGCGGGATGGCGGCTACTATAATGCGTGGGATTTCGCGCCTGATCTAGTGAATTCATATCTACTTGCAATGAATGCAGCACAAGTAGATATTGTCGAAATGGGTTTCCGCTTTTTGCAAAATAGCGGCTTTAAAGGCCCCTGCGCATACACTAGCGACGAGTTCCTGCAAAGCCTTGATATTCCTAAAGAACTCACCGTGGCGGTAATGGTCAATGGAAGCGACCTGATGACCGACCTCGGTTTAATCCCGACTTTGGAAAAGCTTTTTCCGGTACCCGCAAAGGATACGCCAGTTGATCTCGTTCGCTTTGCTTGCCACCTTCGTGAGGTTAGGAGCGTCCTTCCCGCGGTTACATGGCTAACTGAACGAGGCTATCGGGTTGGCTTCAACCTGATGCAGATTGCAGATCGGAGCCGAGAGGAGGTTTTGGATCTGGCACTCGCCGCCTGTGAGTACCCACTTGAGGTGCTCTATTTTGCTGACAGTATGGGCAGTATGACGCCCGACGACACCACACGTATCATTGGCTGGCTGCGCGAGCAATGGGATGGTCCGATTGGCATACACACTCATGACAACATGGGCCTCGCTCTCCAAAACACCCTACGCGCGCATACGGAAGGTGCTACTTGGCTAGATGCTACAGTAACTGGAATGGGGAGGGGGCCCGGCAATGCCCGCACTGAGGAACTAGTGATTGAGGCGCAGGCCTTGCGCAACCGCCCGGCAAATTTAGTCCCTTTAATGGCGCTCCTACGCAAGTACTTCCTTCCGATGAAAGAACGTTATGGGTGGGGCACCAATCCATTTTACTTCTTGTCTGGAAAACATGGCATACACCCCACCTATATACAGAATATGCTGATGGACTCCCGCTATTCAGAAGAGGATATCTTAGCGGTTATTGAGCATTTGCGTAGGACTGGCGGTAAAAGCTACAATGACAATACTTTGTATAATGCCCGTAACTTCTACAAAAGCACAGCCCAAGGTCATTGGTCCCCCAAAAACTTGCTTGCGGGTCGCGACGTTCTGATTTTGGGAGCTGGGGCTGGGGTTTCTGAGCATCGTATTGCCCTTGAATCCTATATACGAAAGAGTAAGCCTATTGTAATTGCGCTCAACACACAAAGCGGAATTGATGAGGAACTGATAGAACTCCGGGCGGCGTGCCATCCGGTTCGTTTGATGGCAGATAGCGAAACCTATCTTACCTCTCTGCGTCAGCCCCTAATCGTACCGTTTTCAATGTTGACTGACGATATGCGTAGCCCACTTCAAGACAAAGACGTTCTGGACTTTGGTATAAGCCTTTCAGATGGGTTCTATTTTTCAGAAACTTATTGTGTATCCCCCAGCCTTTTGGTGATGGCCTACGCATTGGCTATAGCAGGGTCAGGACGCGCCAAACGGATTTTTCTAGCAGGGTTTGACGGGTATAGAGAAGGTGATCAACGTAATCGCGAGGCAGAGGATATCCTACGGCTATTCGATGAGGTGCCCGGCAGCCCAGAAATAGTATCTATTACACCATCGCGATATGAGCATCTGAAACAGGTTTCTATATATGGAATGTGACCTATGACCGCTTGCGTAATCATCCCAGCACGCTATGCATCAACCCGTTATCCAGGCAAACCGCTTGCCCCTCTCCTTGGAAAGGCAATGATCCTTTGGGTGGCGGAACTAAGCGCCCGCGCTGTAGGGCAGGACCATGTATATATCGCTACGGAAGATGCACGTATTGTAGATGTGGTTGAGGCCGCAGGTTTCAAAGCTTTAATGACAAGTAAGACGGCTTTAACCGGTACAGATCGTTTGGCCGAAGCCGCACAGATGCTCGACTATGACATCTACATTAATGTGCAAGGAGACGAGCCATTAGTGAACCCAAATGACATAAAGCGCTGTGTCGAAATCAAGATGGCTAACCCCACTCATATCGTTAACGGTTTTGCTTGGATCAGCGAAAACGAAGACCCCCATAGTGTTAATATACCCAAGGTAATCACTACCGAGAACGATGTTATGGTCTACATGTCTCGGACTGTAATTCCTGGGTTCAAAGAACCCGAAGATGCGCCGATACGCTACAAAAAGCAAGTTTGTATCTATGGGTTCACCGGGGAGGAACTACAAGCCTTTTCGGACTTTGGACGCAAAGGCACATTAGAGAAGCATGAAGATATTGAGATCCTGCGGTTTCAGGAACTAGGGCGAAATATAGTTATGTACGAAACTTCACCCGGCACGATGGCCGTAGATGTGCCAGAAGATATCGCCCCCGTAGAAGCCGCGTTGAAGCGGCATTGGGAACTATGAAGCTAATTGACTATAGAACCCTGGTTTTCGATTGCGATGGGGTGATCCTGGATTCGAACCGCATTAAGACAGAAGCCTTTCGCCAAGCTGCCTTACCCTATGGCGCAGCGGCAGCTGATGCTTTGGTAACTTACCACCTTATCAACGGTGGAATTTCTAGATATGCAAAATTTGAGTATTTTCTTAAGAATATTATAAAGGGTATTGAACCCAATTCCGGTGGATTGGCTTTACAATCTCTTTTGAAAGATTACGCGATCGCCGTGAAAGAAGGGCTGATGGAGTGCGCTGTTTGTAAGGGGCTAGGCGACCTGCGTGAAGCCATGCCCAACCAAACTTGGTTGATTGTTTCGGGAGGGGATCAAACGGAACTCCGGGAAATATTTGCCGCTCGGGGAATAGATCATTATTTTGATGGCGGTATTTTTGGCAGCCCAGACAGCAAAGAAGCTATCTTGTCGAGAGAGCAGGCAGCTCAGACTATAACCCCCAAAGCTCTTTTTCTAGGCGATAGCACTTATGACTATCGTGCTTCACATGCGGCTGGTATTGATTTTGTTTTCGTCAGCGGATGGAGCGAATTGCCCGATTGGGCTGAATTTATTAGGAAAGAGAAAATTTCTAGTGTTAGCAGCATTAGTGAATTAAGTATAGATTTCTCCCTCTAGAATACTTTATTATCTTGACATAAATAATTATGTTGGTCTTGTCTGGTTGGCCAGGGACGAGTGTGGCCTGACCGCATTGTAGTCGTAGCGCCACAGGGCCAACTTGCGCCGTGCGTCATCTAGGGTGTCGAATATCTCCTCGTTCAGCAGATCGTCCCGCAGGCTGCCGTTGAAGCTCTCGATAAAGGCGTTTTGCTGCGGCTTACCCGGATCAATGTAGTGCAACGGCACCTCATTCTCGTCCGCCCATTTCAGCATGGCCTGACTGGTGAACTCCGTCCCATAACACCTCTGGAATAGCGCTGATTGAGAGACTATGATTGTCTGCGCATCCCTCAAATAGCGCAGCAGGTGACCATAGCCGGGTCTCAGGCCCCTACAGTGGTTCTGCAGCAAACCACACTGCAATAGAGACCGACTATGACCGATACCACTATTGCACAAGCCGAGCCTGTTTTGGTGGCGATTGATATCGCAAAAGCCCGCCATGAAGTTCTGATCGCTGTTCCAGGTAAGAAGCGCCTTCGCTCGTCAATGTCGTCAGGCTCGACCTTACCCTCGAACCGATGGCGGGCTGGCGGCCTCCATTCCCAGCAAATCCTTCAACACGACGTTGTCCAGCATGGTGCCGACCAATAGGCGCTTGAGCTTGGCGTTCTCGTCCTCATGCGCCCTCAACTCGGCGGCCTCGGACACGTCCATGCCGCCATACTTAGCCTTCAGCTTGTAGGTGCACAGGCTATGCCTGCGGCACACCTCAGCGGTTGGTATCCCCGCTTCCTGCTCCTTGAAGCATTCCGATAATTTGCGCACCCGTAAAGCGGCTTTTTCGCATATGCCTGCTCCTTCAAAGTTGGCGCGGCCTCTACATCACGGTGAGAAACTTCGCAGGGGCAGGTTAACCACGACGCATAACTGAGAATAGGTCAAATCTCGGTAGAAATTACCGATTCAGTTCTCAGTAAAAATGAACAGATAGCTCAACATGCTGACTTTAATTGTGCTCCATTCTTGAATATATAACCCTAATACCATCTATAAAGGAAGAAATATCCAAATCCTTTTTCAAATCATTTCTCGCCTCAAGATATTTATGCGCTTCAATAACTTGATCGACCGAAATATCTAAGAACGTATCATCCTCCACAAAAAGCGGATATTCTTCGCCTGCATATTCTTCAATTGCAGGATGGCGTCGAGCCACGAAAGGTACTGAATACTGGACGCATTCGCAGATGGCATTGTTGGCTGAGGTTTCATGAAGACTAAGATAAAGTACAGAAGAACATATTAAGTCATCATAGTCCTGATTATCAAGAAACCCTACGTGATCATGGCTGAGAACGTCTTTTAGAATATTAGGTTGATATTTCTTATAGCGTTGCTCTATAAAATCCCTAGCATAATGATTTATAACAATATGTTTTCGTATATTTGTATCAAGACTGACGAACTTGCTAAAATCCCTAAGCCAAGCTCCTACCAATAGAAGCTTAGGGTCATTAATGTACGATTCCAGATCAAAACGCTTTACGGTCCCGGGCATGGGGTGCTTTAAAGAAAAGACATCAAGTTCTGGATAAATAGCCTTCACTTGCTTTCGCATATGATCAGATAAAGTAATAATCCCGCGACAATTTTTCAAAGCCATGCGCCACTCGCGCATGAAATACATCTTCGATAAGTTATTTTGGGAATACATCGCCCAATTAGGAGTGAGCAATGGAACGTGCATAACGCCGAACCAAGGCTTCTCCATCATTTGTCGAGTGATTTCTTCGTACTTCGGGCTTAGGAACATTTTTTCAACCCACCATACGAACGTCAGATCATCAGATACTTCCACTTCTTTGGCAAGTTTGTTGAGTATCTCATTATTCGAGAAACGGTGTTTTCCATAGCTTTCTGCATGCGCGGCAATACTAAATTTCATACTGAAGGCCCTTATAACCGCGTCGCCGCAAAATTTCTGCCATTAAAGACGAAACTAGGGATTGCTGTTCCACCGGTTGCGCATGGTCAAAGAATTTCTGGCGGATCAAAACGCCCAACATTGTTTCTTCGATATGTGATTTAGAAGTAATGTCTTTAGTTCGAAATGTACGCTTGGAGCCCCGGCTCACGATACGTTCCATAGAATCGAAAAATTCCTCAACAAGAACCTCCTGAGCTCTCCTCAAGGATTCTGCTTTTGCATTGTAACTCTCAAGATCAAGGGTTCCTAATGCATTTCTAAACGCTTCTTCGGATGAGAAAGCCGCTTTCAATGCACTTTTGCTCTCAAGAACGAGAGCTAAACCGCTTTCCTTACATGCCATTACAGTAGGGATCTCCGCCGGTCCAAGACATAGAATCACACCCCCAGCTTCAAGGTAGTCGACAAACTTATTAGAAAAGCTATGCTTCAAAAAAATTTTCGACGTTTCGTCAAAATTATATGGTAGCAATAGTATGTCAGCCTCGCTCATTTTTCTTTGGAATTGTTCGACATCAAGGTTGGATTTAAAAGCATGAATATTTTGCGAGTTTTCGACTAGTTGTTTAATTTCTCCCCAGAGTCCACTGTTGGACCAGAGAGACAATGAAACCCATTGATTAGAAGAGACCTCTTGAGCCAGGCTAGCAATAGCGCTCGCGTTCATCTTTTTATCAATGCTACCAAAATAGAATATCTTGATTGGCTGTCCGGAAGAGCCTACATTAGCTGATCTTTTTGATACCGGCTTACGAATAAAGTTAGCGAGCACCTTAGGCTTATATCCGAAGCATTTCTCCAAATCTTCTATACTTGAATTGTGGATAGTTAAAAACTGGTCTGCATTCTTAACTAAAACGTCATACATATGCTGAATATAGGCAATACGAGTGTTCGACATCTCTGAAAAGCTAGGTTTGTCCATATAATGGACAATTAGTGGAACTTCGTGAAAACGTGAAATTAGCTTACAGGCTAATTCGAGAGTCGGAATGTGTGGAGAAAGGCGTACATAGAATACAGAGGGCTTAAGTTCTGAAACATAATTAAGAACAGCGTCGTGGTGTATATTGCTTTTGTAAACGTCCACAACAGCCTTATCTGACCCAACTTCAAAAACACGGCAATCTGTATTGTTGATGCATTGCACGGGATGAATACTATAGCCAGAACCATGGGAAAAAATCTTCTGAGTAAGTTGGCCAACTGCACTGAAGTCGCCAAACTTTCTCCAATCCAAAGTTAGAACTTTCATTGAATAATCCACTCTGGCTTTCGCGGAATACTTTCATGTACAAGACTGCGATCTGAGATCACCGACAAACCGACGCCTTTCGCATCTAACCAATTTCTAAGGGCTAAAGTTGAATTGGCAACAGTAGTGATTTCAAGATTCGTGATTTTGGTACTCATTTCCACTTTATTTTGCTCATAGAAGTGTTCATTATGAAATGCTGTATCATTCTCTTGACTGATTGTGCCTATGTCCCATGAAACTAGATTAATATGAGACACCCCTGCTAGTAGGGCGAGCGGGATTGCGAGTTCATACATAAGCCCTGGCCCCCATCGAGCTTTTCCATCGGTGATTTTGTCGAAGTTTTCCCACCGGTTACCGCCAGCAGTACTTAGGGAGAAACCGGCGGCGGTATTAGGGCCATTCTCTACAACCTCAAACGTAGCATTACAATTTGCACCCTTCGCCTGAATCATTTCATTGTGCTTACGATCGAACGTAGTCCAAAAAGTGGGGCACTGTATGCGATCCCACTCATATCCACTGAAGTTACAAAAGTTCATAATCAGTGCATCACAATCGAAATCTACGATATCGATCGATTGTTTGATGCAAATAACAAGCGACTTATCAAGCCGTAAACGGAGAGATTCGATGTCGACATTCTTTAAAGAAGGGCCAGCAGCGAAAATATAGGCTTCCCGACCAGAGAAAAGTCCGTTTGAAAGATCAAATCGTCTGGTCAATGGAAGGGTAGATTTCCAAAGGGTACGATAGTATTTTTTTCGCCAGTACATAGGGCCCTCAACATAACTCTACTAACATCTAGCTTTGAACGGATAATTACTTACTAAGAGACTTTTTTATCAAGCGTAATGGTGCGGTTATTCGCCAAGAGGACGATTGGTAGAGATCCTCAATCATCCTATTTTTCTCTTTAACCGACCTATCTAAAGTCGCGTTAGAAAATTCTAAACCATTCATTCGACTATTTAAGTCCAGTATTTTTTTATCTCGCTGAAAGATGATTTCTTCGATTCGTACATTTAGGTTCTTTATTTCCTGATCCCGTTCAGAGATGATTTCTTTTATTCGGTTATTCAGGCTTAATATTTCCCTATCTCGCTCAGAGGCTATTTCTTTATACTGTAGTGCATCCTGAAGCTCATTGAATACCTCTTCAACCGAGTGTTGCAACGAGATTATTTGAGACAAGAGCATTTCGATCTCAGCTTCGGCAAATCGGTTTTCACCTAATAGCTGCGTCATTTCTATTTTTGTAGCATTAGCTTGCTCAACAAGAAGTTTGACTTCAGTTGCTTGTGCGTCTGCTTCAATAAGGGCTTCTAGCTGATCCGACACTTTCTTTTCTAGAATTTCAAGTTCTACACTTTGCTGTTCTTTTACGTCGGCGTCGTATTGTAGTTGAGCGCAGCACTTCAACGCAGCAAGTGCCGTATCAAGCTTTTCCTTCTTACGTTCAACGAGTGGGATCGATGACGCTTCAAGTTCTTCGCTAAGCTTTTGCGCCTCAACGTCTCTTGTAGCTAAAGCCTCGGCGAGCAACCAGTGCAATGCGCTTCGCTTTATACTTTGCCCATTAGTTAATGTAGTTGGATATCGTACATTGTACCCGGTTTTACGAGAAACTTCTCGAATGGCTCGGTTAGGATCAGTTATAATTTCCTCCATCAAAAACATAGAGGCTTTTCTTCGGGCACGTCGATATACTGCTAGGATGTTCGCCGTCTCTAACTTCCACTCTTCAAGTTTTTCAAGTGGATCAGAGCGTTGCGCTATTGTAGTTACAAGTGTATCAACGAGGCCGCGACCAACAAGGATAATTCCTTTTTGATTCTGAAAAACATGAGCTTCACTGGAAGCTGTCCCTTCATTCAACTTTTTGATTTTGGGAAATATTCCGGCTAATTCTTGGGAGAATTCAGCTGTGCAACTTTCTGAGAACAACCAAACGTGACCAGTTTTTCTATTAGGTGACATACCGATCCCTTTAGTTGGCAAAAAAGTAGCTTATAATTGTATTTCTGTTTCTCGGAAAGATATCTTGGATTGAATTCGGTTGTCTAAGTACTGTTCCAGTTTTCGTGAGATGTTGCGTCCGACGCAAAAGCTCCCACGGGTGCCCATATATTTTCTTCATCACCAATTTACTCCGTGCGAATGTTTGATACGCCGTGCATCAAGTAACGTTAAGAGCTCTTCGCTGCCTAACCTAGCCCAACTATCAGTTCAAGCGCTGCACAGCACTGTTAAAACAATGCAAGTGATGCAAAGTTTGACGCGTGTGGGTCTGACTTACTCCCTATTGAGTTCCCTGATCTAGGTCTCAGAATCCGCCAACCCCTGCCCTGTTACCTTTTTTAGACCTGCCCTCCGCCGGATCATCGTTCGTAACGAGAGTCTACAGGTTGGATGCCCTGCTCCCCAACGTTGGACCACCGGAAGCTGGATTTTCCCGGCCGTTTCACGATGACGGGCTGGTGACGCCATCGGGATAATGCATGGCGATCGGGACGTTGTATCCGATCGCGCTGTGGGGACGATCCTCGTTGTAGTGTCGACGCCAGCCTTCCAACTTTTCACGGGCGTCGGCAAGGCTCATGAACCAGTGTGCGTTCAAGCACTCCGATCGAAGCTTGCTGTTGAAGGCTTCGATGAACCCATTGTCCGTCGGCTTACCTGGCCGTGAGAAGTCCAGCGTGACGTCGTTGGCATATGCCCAGAGATCGAGATCCCGAGAGATAAATTCGCTGCCATTATCGACACGAATGGTGTTCGGATAGCCGATCCTGCCGCAGACTTCTTCAAGCCTTTGAACCACGTCCTCGCCGCGGTAGCTGAACCGCGGATCCACGACCGGGCAGAACCGAGAATGCGTGTCGACCACGGTCAGGATCCTCAGCTTTTTGCCCATCGCGAGCTGATCATGGACGAAGTCCATCGCCCAAACGTCATTCGGCCCGGTTGCTTCTTCTCGATCTTCACGCAGCTTGGCTTTCACACGCCGTTTCGGGTGCTTGTTTCGCAACTGCAGACCCAACTCATTGTAAATTCTGCGTGTCTTCTTGATGTTGATGGTCCAGCCCTCCCGGCGCAGCAGAACATGGACGCGCCGGTAGCCGTACCTGACGCGTGTCTCGCAGTTCTCCTTAATCCGCCTCTCAACAGCAGCCTGATCCGTCCGCCGGGACTTATAGTGGTAGCTGGACGTGTCGAAACAGATGGCCCCACAAGCCCTCCGTATCGACACGCCCCAGTCGACGCACAACCCGGTGACGAGTTCGCGCAAACGGCCAGGCTTCAGAGCTTTCGCCGTATGACATCCTGCAACATCTCACGGTCGAGCGTCAGGTCTGCAACGATCTTCTTCAGCCGCGTGTTCTCGTCCTCGAGCGCCTTCAGTCGACGCATCTCGTCCGGCAGCAGGCCGCCATACTTTTTCTTCCAGTTAAAGTAGGTCGCCTGACTGATACCGGCCTTGCGGCAAATCTCGGCGACTGGCGTACCTTGCTCGCCCTGCTTCAGGATAAACGCCTTCTGCGCCTCCGTGAACTTTGATGCTTTCATGTGTTTCCGCTCCTCTCCCAGCCTGGAAAGAATAGCCGAAAACTCCAAATTCAGACGGTCCAGTTTTCAGGGGGCAGAGCATCGGCGCTCAAGCTCCCGAACGCGGGCTTCCATCTCTCGAACAGCCTTATTCCTGGTCACGCTTTCATCTCCTGTCACAGCGACACTCCCTCCCTCAAGCATCAATCTACGCCACCGATACAACAGATTGGGCGCCACGCCATTGCCACGAGCAACGGCCGAAACGCTATCCCCGTCGTAGAGGGTCTCTTCAACGATCCGCAGCTTTTCAGCCGCAGACCAGCGTCGACGGCGCCCACCATCAGTAATGATTTCCATCGCAGACATAAACATGTGCTTAAGGCTATCTTTAAGCCTCCTTGGTCAGTCCGAGGTGTCCGGTCGAAATGGGGGCCAGTTCAGTCGGAAAGAAGTGCCGTGGAGACGTTATGGCCGTCTGCGCAGCCCTCAAATTGCGCAGCGGGTGGCCATAACCGGGTCTCAGGTCTCAACAGTGGTTTTGCATAGCCCATTGTTTGAGACGCTGCTGGAGGTCTCAGAGACGCGTTGCCGATGTCGTTCATCAAAAGCTGCGGCGTCCTTATCCTGATAGGTGATGCTATAGCGGATGGAGTCGTAGATTGCGATCTTGCGCGCCGTGGCCGTCACCGCCTTTCGCTTGCCTATGCGCGTTCCCAGCCGCCGGTAGAAGGCACCCAAGGCCGTGGCGCTTTTGTCAATCGTCACGGCAACCAGAGAAACAGATCGGCTGCACGACTGGAGGACCGTCGTCTCCGCGAAGATAGCAAATTCTCTCCGGAAGTTTTGTTGCCTGAGGCCAAGCAAGGCCAGACGGTGACGTGCTTGGCACTCTTCCAAGCGCACAGGTCGGGGCCACATCTGGCCACTAGCTTTAATACCAACGATGGTCTCAGACTATGGTTCTGCGTTAGGTTTGTGCCCAACACACCGTAGAGTGCGGCCCGAAAGACGGCGCATTGTCCTGCTTAACGCGCATTCACCAGAATAATTTCAAAGCCGTGCGCCTCCAGAATCTCGAACGCCAGTATCTAGTAAACGCCGTTCGATTTCATTACCACGCTAGTGACACCACACTATTGATACTAAGCGGCGAGTTCGTGCAGAATCTGTGTAAATATCCCGAAAGATAACACTAGAATTTACCATCCCTTCCTAAGAAAGAATTATTTTCCTTATATATAACAGTACCTTGTAAAATTATGTTTCGCGTGCGAAACATTTGGGTATGCCATTTTCTGGCGACACCTGAGACTATGCCTTCCAATCCCGGACCAACGCCTCAATTGCATCCATCAAATCATCTGTTACAGCTGGACCAGATAAGCGCAGCGTACCTTTGCTGCGGCTTACGGTAATTGGCGATGCCGGGATAGTGGGTGCAGGCTTTGCTGCCCCCTGCCCCACCTTCTTAGAATATGAACCGCCCTCCAGAGCCTTCTGTATCAAGGCTGCTTCATCCTCCGGCGTGGCCGGATCTGCTTTACGAAGCCTGTCATAGAGACGCTTCCCCCAATCCGGCTCTGCCTGCAAACGGGTCGATACCGCGAGGCCAAGGCGTTCAGTCAACGCGGAAGGGTGACGGATATAGGCCCCAAGGGTTTCGACCACCGGGAGGAAGCTTTTAATTTTAGACCGTTTGGCACGAGAAGCGGCCGCGAAGAGACTGTTTAGGGCCTCTTTTTCGTTGCGAAACACGCCCTCACGAACAGAGCCTGCGACGATACTGGCCCGTTCAAAATAGCTGAGACCGACACGGATTTCGTTTTCCTCGACCATGGCGATATAGGCATCTGAGGCGGTATCCGGTTTGCGGATCAGCGCCAGCACATTGCCCGGCCCCTCCCCGCGCTGTGCGAGGCTGCCTAAGGCACTAATACGGCGCCAACCGGAGATCAGCCCGTAGCGGCCCGGTGTTGTCTCGACCACCTCAATCGGGGTCTGCTGCCCGCGTGCCAGAAGAGAAGCTTCGAGTGTTGCCATTTCTTCGGGGTCGATCGTGATCCGGTCGCGGATCATATGGGCGGCATCTACTGCGTCGAGCGGGATCTTCTGAACCAAGCGCCCCTCTTCGCGGGCCGCCTGCATTTCGCCTGCGACAGTCTCTAACGCGGCGGTTGTGGCCGCCTGCCCCGCGACATCGGCAATCGGCGCACGGCGCTTCATGTGATCGGGCGCATATCCAATTGGAATGTCCATGGCTTTGGTCTCCGGCGCTGCGATCTTGGACGGGTCCGGAACAGCAAGGCGTTTACGTTTGGCCATGGTAGCCTCCTGCAGAAAGAGTGAAAAAAGGGTTATCCCAACGTGCGCAGCTTAGAACGAGGGTAGGGTGGTTCATGACGCGCCCTGCTCTGCCACGTCTCGTGCCCATGCACCGATCAAAAGCTTTTTGAACGCGGCATAGGTTTCATCAAAGGTCTCGCGGCCCCGGGCATAGGTCTCACGGTTAAAATCGCGGTAGTCGGCCTCATAGATACCATTCACGCTTTCGCCTGCTTGCCCGATCAGCGCGGTAAAACCCTGACGGTGGGGTGACAAGGTTGGCCCTAGATAGGCCTGCATGAGTGCCGCCATCTCGGCCTGCTGGGTGCTGTCAAAACGGGTGATGACCGCGCGCACCGCATCCCATTCGAAGTTAACCTCTGGTTGGCCCAGGGCACGTGCAGCGACGTTTTCCCCGTCTTCGATTGAGGAGAACGTCGCGTGCAGCATGTCAAAGAAACGCCCTGTGGAATCAAACTCAAGGAAGGACGCGCCCAAAGGCACCAGCAAGATATCAGCGGCGGCCAATCCATTGATCGTCAGATAGCCAAGCGCGGGCGGCGTATCGAGAAAGATGACATCGTAGTTGTCCAGCACACCATCGGCCTCTAGCCGGTCGGTTAGCGCATCCCAAAGCTTCCAACCGCGTGCGGCCATGCGCCAAACGGGAATTTGGAATTCCGCCCAGTAGAGGTTCAGCTGCGCACCGATCAGATCAATGTTGGGCCAATGGGTTTTCTGGATTAGGTCATCAGAGGTGATTTCGCGTGCATCGCTAAGCGCATCATCCAGCGGCTGCGGGGTTTCGCCGCGGGAGACACGGGCCCGGTTCTCCCCCTGTAAATGGTCGGCATAGTGGCGCGCGAGAAGCGGAAAGACGGTTTGCCATTCGTCTTCAACCTTGCCCCCGAAAATACTGGTCATTGAACCTTGGCTATCCAAATCGATCACCAGCACACGGTAGCCATCCAGCGCTGCCGACATCGCCAGATGGGCCGCGGTCGAGGTTTTGCCAACACCGCCTTTGAAGTTGGCCACGGCCACCATTTTGGCGGGTCGCCCTTTGGGTCGGTAGGGGAGGTATTCTTTGGCCTTGGACCCTTCGGCGGCAAAGAAGGCGCGCAGGCGCAGCACTTCGTCGAGGGTAAACCACTTGGCGCCGCCTTCTGTCTCAGATCGGCCTTGGGGCAGTTCGGGGTTTGCTTTCAGAACGCGGCGGAAATGGGCCTGTGCTACGGGAATGAGGTATTTAGTAATTTCCCAAGTGGAGAACAGACGGAGGGATTTCTTGCCTTCTTCGCCCAGACCTCTTGTAGCAAGGTCTCCCATGCCCTGCGTGCAGGCCTCGGAAATGGTCAGGAACTTTTGCGTGCCTACTGGCGCTTCCAGTTCTGCCCGCGCCTTTTCAGGCGTGATGGAGAAATAGGGGGGGTGATCCATGAAACTGCCCTGTGTGCTGCCTTTTTGGCAGAGTATCACAAAAGGGCGCACATGGAACTATTTTCGTCTCCTCATATGAGTTTTCTCAGAAAACCAGCGGTTTTTTCACCCGGAAAGCAGGGGAATGAGCGAATTATTTTAGTGTTAATATCAGTTATTTATAGTTAAGGGGATCAGCCTTTCAGGCTTTATCTCTGTTTTTAAAGGGATAATCTGAATTTTCTGAGTACTGATTGAATCTGAACCCACGATAAAGCGATTCTGAAACCACGCTGAAGTGACTCTGAACCCCCGATTGTGCGACAAGCGAGACTGGACAGGCCACTGTGGATAAGTCCACTCTAGGCGTAACTAAAACCACGATTCTAAAAAGCCGCCACAGAGCGGTATAAGAACGACGAGGGCAGCATGATAAGCGGGCAGGGGGCTTTGGCCCCTCATCATCATCCCAATGGGGATTTCTTTCTTTGTGACGTGTTTGATGTCGTGCCCAAGAGCGATCTGGCCAGCATGGAACATCCGCTGTTCTCATTGGCGACGCGGCCAGATCGGCGCATTCTCCAGTACGCGCATAACGACGTTGAGATCACAGTGACGCCTTCAGTGCGTGGGTTGGCGACGATCCATGACAAGGACATTTTGATCTTTTGCATTTCGCAGTTGATGGCAGCGGTGAATGCAGGTCGGGCGACATCGCGGCGGCTTGTGCTTAAGGCGCATGATCTGATGGTGGCAACGAATAGGGAGACCAGCGGTGATGCTTATCGTCGGCTCAAGGATGCTTTCGAGCGGCTGGTGGGCACGCGGATCACAACCAATGTTGCCACTGGCCCCAAGGATGATCCCATCGAGGTTACGACCGGTTTTGGCTTGATCGAAAGCTGGGAGATCGTGCGCAAGACCCGTGGTGGGCGCATGGTCTCGGTGGCGGTAACGCTGTCGAATTGGCTGTATCGGGCGGTGCTTTCCAAATCAGTGCTGACGTTGAGCCGTGATTACTTTCGTCTGCGCAAGCCGCTGGAACGGCGGCTATACGAGTTGGCACGCAAACATTGTGGCCGCCAGAGGAGTTGGCAAGTGTCGGTGGAAACGCTGTTGAAAAAGACGGGATCCAATTCGCCGCGCCGGGTGTTTCGCAAGATGATCCGTGACATCATCGCGGCGGATCATTTGCCGGACTACCAGCTGGTGGAAGAGCGGGGCGATATCATCCGTGTCACCGCGCGGGACGCGGTGCTAGAGCCGGGCATTACCCCCAGCCCCTCCCCGGATGCATTGGAAGCGGCCCGCGCTTTGATGCCGGGGATGGATGTTTACGCGCTGGTAGCAGATTGGCAAAGCTATTGGCAGCGGAAGGGCCAGCAGCGCTTGCGCAGTGTGGATGCCGCTTTCCTAGGCTTTGTAAAAGCGCGGAGCGAGACGTAGGGCGGGGCCGGTTGTCTCATCTGCCGAAGCGTGCCACATGGCGCTAAACAAGAGGATGAACCATGGCGAAAGTACTGGTGACCGGCGGGGCCGGATATATTGGAGCCCACGCATGCAAGGCGCTGGCGCAAGCGGGATATACGCCGGTGGTGTTCGACAACCTAAGCACCGGACATCGTGCGGCGGTTAAGTTCGGCCCGCTTGTCGAGGGGGATCTTCTGGACCGGGCGGCGATTGATGCAGCATTGGCGGAACATGCCCCCATTGCAGTCATGCATTTCGCAGCACTGAGCCAAGTCGGCGAGTCCATGCAAGACCCCGCCCGCTATTGGCGCGAGAATGTGTTGGGCGGGCTGAACCTGATCGAAGCGACGCGGGCCGCTGGGATCGACAAGTTCATCTTTTCTTCGACCTGCGCCACCTATGGCGATCAAGATGGGGTCGTGTTGAACGAAGAGACCGACCAACGCCCGATCAACGCCTATGGCGGCTCGAAGCTGGCGATCGAACAGATGCTGCGCGATTTCGCGCCCAAAGGGCTTAACCATGTGATCTTCCGCTACTTCAACGTGGCCGGCGCGGACCCCGAAGCAGAGGTAGGCGAGGCCCATGATCCGGAGACCCATTTGGTGCCGCTGATCCTCCAAGCCGTGGCCGGAACACGCGGGGCGTTGACCATTTTTGGCACCGACTACGATACCGAAGACGGCACCTGCATCCGGGACTATGTGCATGTCAGCGATCTGGTCGACGCTCATGTGGCGGGGTTGAAATGGCTGGAAGCGGGCAAGCCTTCGGAAGTCTTCTGCCTAGGCACCGGCGACGGGTTCTCGGTCCGCGAGGTGGTTGCGGCGGCCGCAGCAGTCACGAATGGCCCGGTCCCGATGGAAGAAGGCCCGCGCCGCGCCGGGGATGCGGTGAAACTGGTTTGCGGATCGGATAAGGCCAGAACGCAATTGGGCTGGACGCCATCGCGCTCCACCATGCCGCAGATGCTGCGCGATGCACATCGCTGGCATGCCTCGGACGGGTTTTAAATCCTGCTTTTCAGCTCTATGACAGGCTCCGCTCGCTGCGGTCCTGTGGGGCCAATACCATCCTGAAAGCATCCTTACGTGTCTTCAAACGATCCCCAAAGCCTGGTCGCCATCGTGGTCACCTACAATCGGCTCGACCAACTTCGGAAGACGGTGGGGCGGCTGTTGGAGAGCAGTGCGGCGGAGCTTACGGGGTTGGTGGTGGTCGACAACGCCTCGACCGATGGGACGGCAGAATGGCTGGCCGCGCAGAACGACCCGCGGCTCGTGAACCATCGGTTAGAGATAAATTCCGGCGGCGCAGGCGGGTTCGAGGCGGGTATGCGCTTTGTCATGGCGCAAGAAACCCCTCCGGATTGGGTCTTGCTCATGGATGACGATGGGCGGCCTGAGCCCGGTGCGCTAGCGCGGTTTCACGCCATGGACCGCAGCGGTTGGGATGCGCTGGCCGCCGCAGTCTATCACCCCACCGGGATGATCTGTGATATTAACCGCCCGGCGCTAAACCCCTTCTGGCGGCCCAAACGATTTCTGAACACGCTTTTCGGTGTATTTACAGGGCAGGCCCGGGATGGCTTTCATCTGACGGCGAAAGACTATGAAAGGCAGGGGGCCAGCGAGATCGACGTAGGATCTTTCGTTGGGCTGTTCATCTCGCGTCAGGCGATTGAGCGAACGGGCTATCCGGATGGAGCGGTCTTCATCTATGGTGATGATGTGCTCTACAATCTGCGCATGCGCGAGCGCGGCAACCGGATCGGCTTTGCGCCCGAGTTGCGGTTCGAGCATGATTTTAAATCCCTTGAGGGGCCGGTACAGCGATTCCGGCCGCTTTGGAAAGCCTATTACAATCACCGGAACCTTTTGCTGGTCTATCGCCGGGCCGCGGGCATTCTGTTTTGGCCCGCGCTTTTATTGATCCTACCCAAATGGTGGCGCAAGGCGCGCCACTATGGAGGTGATCGCTCGGCGTATGAGCGCCTCACACGTGCGGCGATCCGCGACGGCTTGCGCCGTGATCTGACCCGTTCTCACGCCGAGGTGCTGGCCCTAGCGGCCGTTGTTGAGGATGTCGCGGTGGAAACGCCCAAGTAGCAATAAGCCGAGGCAAAGTGTTACTAGGCAAAAGGTCACGACGTAGGTAACGCTGACATAATCCGGCGCATAGGTCGGGTAAAAACCGCTGCGCATGATGCCTGAGATATGCATGTGCGGAATGTACCAGATGATGTTCTGGGCTGCTTCGGGCAGGTCTTCGTACATGATCAGAATGCCCGAAGCCAAGAATAGCGGTCGGGTAATGATGGACCAGATCAAAGGCCATGGAGCTAGCATACCGTTCAGGGCGCAGTTCACCGCCCCCAGCCCAAGCCCAAGCAGCGCTGCCAGCGCAAGCGCGAGGAGGATCGGTGCAATTTCGATAATGACCCGCGTTTCTGTCAACTCAAGCAACCCTACGATCAGCACATAGGTCACCAGCAGCGAGGTCAGCGTGTTCAGCGTAAAGCGGGCGATCATGGCATCGATCCACGTCACGACTGGATATCGCAGCAGGTTTTTGGAGAAAGCGATGGCGCCGCCGACGGCCTGCACGACATTCTGGTAAAGCGTGAAGGGCAGCATGCCCGTGGCGAAAAACAAAATGAAGCTTGACCCGAGTGGGGGTGTTCTGACCAGCAGCGAAAAGCCAATTGCCATGATCAGAATGACACCGATCGGCTCTAGAAAGGCCCAAAGGTAGCCGCCGGGCGACCGGCCATAGCGGGTCGACATCTCGCGCAGCATCAGGGCAAGGATCACCCGCCCGGACGCCCAAGAATGACGTTTGCGCCCCTGAGCAACGGGCGGCGGCACCGAGGAGGCATCCTGACCGGTCTGAGGGGGGGAGATGTCTGTGGTGCTCACGGGGTGGCCTTCAGCTTCGCAAATGACGTGCATTCCCCTACATCTTTAACTAGGTTCGCAGGCAATAAGAAGTGTCGGATCAGGGGTTCGGTCTCATGAGCAGTGAAGATAAGGCAGGGCCGCCGGAGAAGGCGGGAGAAAATCCTGCGCCGAATAAACCAAAGCCCCAGCAGAAACCCCCGGCGGGCCAAGCGGGGGGGCAGGCCGGCAAAGGGCCGGGGCAGGGCAAGCCTCAGCCCGGGGGCCCCGGCAAAGGCCCTGCGGCTGGGGGCAAACCCGGCGGGCCGAAGCCAAACGGCCCTCCTGTCAAAATTCAACCGGTCGTGCCGGCGGCAAAGATGCGGCGCCGTCATTGGGGGCTGCTAACTAGCTTTCTATTGATCGTATTGATCCCTACGGTTTTGGCGGCTTTTTATCTCGCTGTTATTGCGCAGGACCAGTACCGATCGACCACTGGCTTTGTCGTGCGTCAAGATGAGGGTAATTCAGCGGCTTCAAGCTTGAGCGGGCTGGCGCAATTTGTGGGCGGCTCAGTCTCCTCGGACGGGGATGTTCTGTTTGAATTCGTCCAAAGCCAGCGCCTTGTGTCCGAGATTGACGCCAAGCTCGACATCCGCAGCCACTATGCGCAGCATTGGCCCGAGATGGATGGCGAAGACCTGCTGGAGAGTGATCCGGTCTTCTCGATCTGGCCCGAGGCCAGCATTGAAGACCTGAGCGATTATTGGCAGCGCATGGTGCGGGTTTCCTTCGATCAGGGCAGTGGGCTGATCGAGGTGCAGGTCCTGGCCTTTGACCCGGACATGGCACAGGCCATCGCGCAGGAAATCCTCAACCAAAGCCAAAGCATGATCAACGCGCTCAACGATACCGCGCGCGCCGATGCGATGCGCTATGCCAATGCCGATCTGGAAACGGCTCTGGACCGGCTGAAAAGCGCCCGCGAGGAAATCACCCGCTTTCGTACACGCACCCAGATTGTCGATCCGCTGGCCGATCTGCAAGGCCGGATGGGGGTCATGACGAACCTGCAACAACAGCTCGCCGAGGCGCTGATTGAGTTCGACTTGCTGCGGGATACCAATACCTCAAGCGACCCTCGGCTTACACAGGCCAAGCGCCGGATTGAGGTCATTCAAGAACGCATCCAAAGCGAACGGAACAACTTTACCGGGGGCGATACGACCAGTGCGGTGGCCGAAGATTATCCGGCACTTCTGGCGGAATACGAGAGCCTTTTGGTCGATCAGGAGTTCGCCGAAGAAGCCTATCGACTAGCCCTCTCAGCGGTCGAAGTGGCCCGATCCAATGCCTCCCGCCAAAGCCGCTATTTGGCGACTTATATCGAGCCGACACGCCCTGAGACGGCCGAATTTCCGCAGCGCTTCGTTTTGGGCGGGTTGGCCGGTTTGTTCCTGACGCTGCTGTGGGGCGTAGGAGCGTTGGTCTATTATTCGATCCGCGACCGGCAGTAGGGGGCGGTCCATGATCCGCTTTGAGAACCTGAGCAAAAGCTTCTGGGTCCGTGGTTCCCGGAAAGTGGTGGTCGACAACCTGAACATGACTTTACCGCCGGGCAAGTCATTGGCCCTACTGGGCCGGAACGGGGCAGGGAAATCCACTCTAATGCAGATGATCGCCGGATCGCTGTCGCCAGACAGCGGGCGCATCGTTCACGGCGGTACCGTATCTTGGCCGGTCGCCTTTGGCGGTTCCTTTCACGGCGAGATGACGGGCGCGCAGAACGTGCGCTTTCTGGCGCGTATCTATGGTGCCGATACCAATGCGCTGGCAGACTTCGTTGAAGATTTTGCCGAGATCGGCAAGCATTTCTACATGCCGGTGCGGACCTATTCGGCAGGCATGAAGTCACGTCTAACCTTCGGAGCCTCTATGGGGATCCATTTCGACACTTATCTTGTAGATGAGGTCACTTCTGTCGGGGATGCCGCCTTTAAAAAGAAAAGCCGCGCGGTCTTTGCCGACAGGATGAAACGCAGCGGTGCGATCTTGGTAAGTCACGCCATGCCGGATGTCCGGGCCTTTTGTGATGCCGCCATCGTGCTGGAGAACGGCCACATCGCCTATTTCGAGGACCTCGAAGAGGGCATCGCCTATCATCAGCAATTGATGAAAACCTCTTAAACAAGAGCCTTTCCAGTTTAGTCGAAGACAGGCCAAATCGGCCAAAAGCTCCGCAAAGCTGCCACCGTTATCCAATCCTATCTACCTCTTATGTCGCTGTTCCGTTCAGCTGAAAATGAATGAAAGGCATGTGAAGGAACTGATTTGGAATGGCCAGATGGGCGGCGTCCAAAAGGGGCAAGCGAGGAGCGCTGGCAATGACCTCCTAGACGACGGCGCTGGGAATGACACCTTGAGTAGAGACGGCGTCGATCAACATAGGCGAGATGGACACAGATACATTCGTGACTTCCTGCCGGGGGGCTTTTTCTCTCGAACGGCACGGGTTTAGGCACAATCAATTATGACCGGTACCGTGGTGTTGGGAAGCGATCGTGTGGAGATCCTGCGATCGGATAGCGATCTGCGGCGCGTTGGTCTCGACGATATCGCCTTTGTTTAGGGCAGCCTTATCGGGGTGCATGCGATGAAGTTCTTGCGCAAAAGGCCCCGGCCCGCATATATGTTACCATAATTAAAAATGAAATCTAAGACGTTTTGTTTAGCCCAGGCTTTGGGAAAACCGGTTAAAGTACTATTTTAAAGGAATATGGCATGACTACCTTCACGCTTAGCGGCACTAATACCGGGTTTTTGGGGGATGCTTTTTTCAATAGTTTTGACGACCTAGACTTGGAGTTGGTCTCAGCCACTAGCACAGCGGTGGTCGTGGAGAACTCATCAACAGGCTACATCACAACCTTCACCGGTTCTGGTTTTCAGTTCGCGGGCGAAGAGCCCACGGCGGGTACAGTCTATGAGATTGAGATCGCTGACGGGAATGGGAATGTACAAGGGACGGTCACCGGGCTGAACTGGGGGCTGGTAAATTTTGTCTATGCGCTGGACGAGGCGGAATACGACAATTTCAGGCCACTGGTGTCCCTTTTCGAAAGTGGAGGGCCGATCACCGTCGACGCGGCGAATGCCGGGACCGGTTTGGATATGTATGACCTGTTCAACTACCGCTTTGCCGATCTGTTCACCCAACCGTTGACGGTTATCGGGTCAGGTTTTGAAGATCATCTGTTTGGCGGGCGCGGCGCTGATACAATCATCGTTGGGGCCGACAACGGCGGCTATTATGGCGACGAGATTGATGCAACGCTTGGCAACGATACGATCGATTTTTCAGGTGTTAGCGACAGCACATATCTATGGATGGACTATGAAGATCTGGTCGACGGAGCAGTAACATTTAACGTCAACAGCGTCACCAATATTAGTACAATTGTAGGCGCGGGATTTACCGACACGCTGACGAATGTGCGCCGGATCTTAGATGCGGAAGGTCTTGGTCTTGAGGGCAGTGAAAACAACGATGTTTTCAATGTCACTAACTCCTATGGCCAGTGGATGGAGTTAATCGGCAACGAAGGGGACGATGTATTTAACCTCACGCTCGGTGGGACCATTCGATTGAGCTTCACTTGGGGGGCCAATACCAGCCCTTTCACCGGGCTAGACATCAACCTTGCGACGGGCATCGTTAACAACGACGGCCTAGGCGGTCGAGATACGATCAACATTCTGGGCGGCGATGGCCAGATTGAGGTGCGCGGCACGAACCATGATGACACCATGATCGGCTCAGATCGCAACGAGACCTTTATCACTCAATATGGTCAAGATACCGTCGATGGCGGCGGCGGTTTTGACCGGGTTCGCTACGATCGCTCAGGCGTAGACAGCGTCTATGTGAACTTGGCCACAGAGTCCGCAACCGTGATCTGGGACAACAACATATTTGAAGATACCCTAATCTCCATCGAACATGTTCGCGGTTCACGTGCGGGCGATGACGAGATCATTGGCAGTGCGGCGGACGAGCGTTTGGAAGGGCGCGGTGGCGATGACAGCCTCGTTGGTGGCGGCGGAGATGACACGTTGGAAGGTCAGGACGGCGACGATACGCTGGAAGGCGGCGCTGGCGAAGACTGGATGTATGGCGGTGCGGGGAATGACCTCTTTGTTGTAGGGGCAGGAAGCACCGGGGCGCTCATCACAACAGGCCTTGGCAATGATACCGTCGATATGACCGCCACAGATTCTTGGGTCGACGTGCGGACCTATGAGACCGACAACGCGGAAGTCTTCAATATCAATGCTGAAACCAATACCGGTCGGATCATCGGTGCCGGGACTGGGACAACAACCCTGCTTGGGGTGACTGGCGTGGTCACGAGCGCGGATGGCGGGCTGTCCCTGTTCGGCGGCTTTGGCAACGATACCTTTAATATCACGCAGGTCAGTGGCGGCTGGATGGGGCTGTCTGGGCAAGGCGGAAATGATACCTTCAACCTTGGCTCTAGCCAGGGTGGTATCGTTCGTTTGGTATACCGCGATTTCGAGGGGTACTCGACCGGCATTCAGGCCAATCTGAATACCGGGATCATTCAAGACGGCTTTGGGGGCACAGATACAATTAACGGGGCAGGTGCTGTCACGATTGAACTGCAAGCCACCATGGAGACGGATACGATCACCGGCAGTGGCCGGGATGAACGCTTCATCTTGATGGGGGGCGATGACACGCTGGAGGCGGGCGGTGGCTTTGATCTGTTGCGCTATGACCGCAGCGGCGTTGAGGCCGGCGTTAACGTGGACCTTTCAAGGGGCACTGCAACAGGCGTCTGGTCTGCAGATGGGACGACCGACACCTTTACCCATACAATTTCGGGTGTGGAGGGCGTGCGCGGATCGAATACCGGCAATGACACATTGATCGCAGGGAATGGGTTCAATGCCTATTTCGAGGGTCGCGGCGGGAACGACAGTATCGTCGGTGCCAATGGGCATGATCTGATCTATGGCGGTGACCATTACGATACGATCCACGGGGGGGAAGGGAACGACACCGTTCACGGCGATGACGGTCGTGATCTGATCTTCCTTAATCAAGGCAATGACGTCTTCCACGACAACGCTCAAGGTGGCGAACACGGTCAGGACACAGTCTTTGCGGGGTTTGGGAATGACACTATCCAAGGGGGTAACGGTAATGACGTCTTCCATGGTGAAGATGGCGAGGATCTGATTTTTGGCCGCTTGGGGGATGACCTGATCTATGCGGGCGCACAGTACGACACGGTCCATGCTGGCGAGGGGGACGACACCGTTCATGCTGGAGACGGGCGCGATCTGGTTTTCTTGAACCAAGGCGATGACGTCTTCCATGACAACGCTCAAGGGGGCGAGCACGGTCAGGACACGGTCTTTGCCGGGCTTGGCAACGACACGGTTCAGGGCGGGAATGGCAATGACATCTTCCATGGCGAAGGCGGTGATGATCTGATCCTCGGCCGTCTCGGGAATGATCTCATTTATGGCGGCGACCAGTACGACACGGTTTTTGCCGGTGAGGGCAGTGATACTGTCTACGGCGGCAACGGTCGTGACATTGTTCACCTCAACCAGGGCGATGATGTCTTTCACGACAACACGCAAGGCGGCGAACTGGGCCGCGATACAGTTTTTGCCGGGTTGGGCAACGATACGATCCAAGGTGGAAATGGCGATGACATTTTCCACGGTCAAGCTGGTGACGATCTGATCCATGGCCGTTTGGGTAATGACCTGATTTATGGTGGCGACCAGTACGACACGGTCTTTGCCGGTGAGGGCAATGATACGGTTTATGGCGGAAATGGTCGTGACATTGTCCA
>NZ_JBIFGB010000015.1:0-19144 GCF_043558145.1 Sulfitobacter sp. 1A10359
CGATGGTACTGCGTCTTAAGACGTGGGAGAGTAGGTCATCGCCAAACCTAATAAGTTCCTAGACTACAGTATCTCTCAACGATGATCAGATTAACAAAACCGCCGCAGCGCAAAGCTGCGGCGGTTTTGCGTTTGGGGGGGGAGTGATGCCCAATAACTGTCTACTTTCCGCCCTTCACTTGGCGCAATGGATCAGTAACTCTTTCGCAACTGCGTAGAGAGACTGATATGACGCCCCCCATTGAAAAGGCTGCCCCTTCTTCGTCCGAGCTGGACCCCGCCGCGATGTCTGCGATTCGGAATGTTATGGTAGATGCGGAGAGTGCTAAGGACACACGTGCCGATACGGGGACGGCAGAGCCCCCGGTGGCCCCTCGGCGGCCGGGGCGCGTGGCTGTTCCGGATTTGCCGGAGCCGGAAGCCGTTGACGTCAAAATTAGGAAGGCGTCACGCCGTAGGATTCGTGCGAAACCTCCTCCGGCCCGGGCGGTGATCCTCAGCCTTCTGGCGCTGGCGGTGGTTCTGCGCCCTTGGTTGGTGTTCGGCGTGCTATTCGTCACGGTGTTTGTCGTGTTGGGGGTCTTCCTCGCCCTTGGCTACGACGGGTTTTGGCAACGGGCGATGGCGCTTGGGCGCTGGTATGCCGCGCGGCAGCCCGAGCGTGCGGCGGCGCTTCATGCGCGGTTGGATGCTTTCGCGATGAAATGGGACGCCGTGCTTGACCGATTCCCCGAAGGCACCGTCGACGGGCTGTATCTTCCCGACTTTGGCGAGATGGCGGCGGCTGAAGCGCGGCATGACGCGGCGCTTGACCGCCGGTTCGATCGTCTGCGCGACCCGGAAGCCTGAGGCGCGCGCGAAGACGTCTTGAAACTAGGGGGCGGACCCGTTACATCCGCCCAATCGGGCAACAGGGAAAGATGTCATGGCCACCACCAATCCGCTTCAGTTCATCCAGCAGGTTCGCACCGAAGTTGCAAAGGTTGTTTGGCCGACAAAGCGCGAAGTGATGCTGACCACGGTGATGGTCTTTATCCTTGCCGCGCTGACAGCTGTTTTCTTTGCAATTGTCGATATCCTGATCCGCGGCGGCTTGCAGCAGATCCTTGGGATGTTCGGCTGAGCACCGCCCGCATGGGTGATTTTATCTTTACACCCTTGAAACCTGCGTCTGCGCGGGCTATTGCGCAGACCTGACCTGAAAAGGGCGTGCGGCGATTCGAGTTGCGCGCCGATTTTTTGTTCAGATGTTGCGGGGCTTGGCCCCCGTGTTGATTGACGAATTTCATGCCGGGGCAGCCCGCATGGCAAGACAGGGACCAGAGTTCAGATGGCAAAACGGTGGTATTCGGTCAGTGTCCTGTCGAACTTCGAAAAGAAGATCGCCGAGCAGATCCGCGCGTCCGTGGCCGAGCAGGAACTTGAAGACCAGATCGACGAAGTGCTGGTGCCCACCGAAGAGGTGATCGAGGTCCGGCGCGGCAAGAAGGTGACAACCGAGCGTCGCTTCATGCCCGGCTATGTGCTGGTGCATATGGAAATGTCCGACGCGGGCTATCACCTGATCAACTCGATCAACCGCGTCACTGGGTTCCTTGGCCCGCAGGGCCGCCCGATGCCGATGCGCGATGCCGAGGTTCAGGCGATCCTGGGTCGTGTGCAGGAAGGCGAAGAAGCGCCGCGCACGCTGATCCACTTCGAGGTCGGTGAGAAAGTCAAAGTCGCCGATGGTCCTTTCGAGGATTTCGACGGGATGATCGAAGAGGTCGACGACGAGAACCAGCGTCTCAAGGTTTCGGTCTCGATCTTTGGCCGGGAGACCCCGGTCGAATTGGAATTCACTCAGGTCAACAAACAGGTCTGAGTGTGGGGCGGGGTTCGCCCCGCCATCCCGGCACCTGAGGGCGCCGGTCATTGTGGGAGGGACGGGCGCCGCGGCGCCTAGGCCCGGACCACGCAACGAAGAACCCGCGGGGCGCGCCCCAAGGGTGTTGAAAGGAGAAGGCCAATGGCCAAGAAACTCGTCGGTACGATGAAGTTGCAAGTTAAAGCGGGTCAAGCAAACCCGTCCCCGCCCGTGGGTCCCGCCCTCGGTCAGCGCGGCATCAACATCATGGAATTCTGCAAGGCGTTCAACGCCAAGACCGCAGACATGGAGCCGGGCGCACCGTGCCCCACCGTGATCAGCTACTATCAGGACAAGTCCTTCACCATGGACATCAAGACGCCCCCGGCGTCCTACTACCTGAAGAAAGCTGCCAAGGTGAACTCCGGCGCGAAAACGCCCAGCCGTGAGACTGTCGGCACCGTGACCACCAAGCAGCTGCGCGAGATCGCAGAAGCAAAAGCCGCCGACCTGTCCGCGAACGACGTGGAAGCGGCGATGAAAATCATCCTGGGCTCCGCGAAGTCCATGGGCATCGAGGTGAAGTAAGATGGCTAAAATTGGAAAACGCACCCGCGCCGCCCGTGAAGCTTTTGCTGGCAAAGAAGAGATCACCGTTGAAGAAGCGGTAAGCCTCATCAAATCGAACGCCAGCGCGAAGTTCGACGAGACCATCGAGATCGCGATGAACCTCGGTGTTGACCCGCGTCACGCGGACCAGATGGTCCGCGGTGTTGTCGGCCTGCCCAACGGCACCGGCAAAACCATGCGCGTTGCCGTCTTCGCCCGTGGCGCGAAAGCTGAAGAAGCCGAAAAGGCGGGCGCAGATATCGTTGGCGCAGAAGACCTGATGGAAACCGTGCAGTCCGGCAAGATCGACTTTGATCGTTGCATTGCGACACCCGACATGATGCCGATCGTTGGCCGTCTGGGTAAAGTGCTTGGCCCCCGCAACCTGATGCCGAACCCCAAGGTTGGCACCGTGACCATGGACGTCGCTGACGCCGTGAAAGCGGCCAAGGGTGGTGAAGTGCAGTTCAAAGCCGAAAAGGGCGGTGTCGTCCACGCAGGCGTTGGCAAACTGTCCTTCGACGAAGCCAAGCTGGTTGAGAACATCCGTGCCTTCGTCGGCGCCGTGTCCAAAGCCAAGCCGGCCGGTGCCAAAGGCACCTACATGAAAAAGATCAACCTGAGCTCTACAATGGGCCCGGGCGTGTCGGTCGCTGTCGAGAACGCGACCGCCGAGTGATCCCGTGGGGTGGGGGCCAGCCTCCCACCTTACGACCCGAGATTTGGCGGCTTCGGTCGCCAGATACGCAAGGACCAGAAGATCGGTCCGCGCGTCTGTCCGAGACGGAGGGTTTGGGCTTTGGCCTGAATAATTCCTTCCTGAGATGGGAAACCGGAAATTCCTGCCTTCGGGCGGTTTTGGCCGGGACCCTGACATTGGACCCGAATGGGGTGCAGAAGACCGCATCCTGAACTGAGCCGGGGGGCAACCCCCAAATTTGGAGTGAAACTGTGGATAGAGCACAAAAAGAACAGTTGGTCGACGAACTCGGCCAAATCTTTGAAAGCTCTGGCGTCGTTGTGGTTAGCCACTACGTCGGTTTGACAGTTGCCGAAATGCAGGACCTTCGGGCGCGCGCACGCGCAGCCGGTGGGGCCGTGCGTGTTGCCAAAAACAGGCTCGCCAAGATCGCCCTTGAGGGCAAGCCATGCGAAAGCATTGCTGACCTTCTGACGGGTATGACCGTTCTGACCTACTCTGAGGATCCTGTGGCTGCGGCCAAGGTTGCTCAGGAGTTCGCCAAGGAAAACAGCAAGCTTGTTATCCTCGGCGGCGCAATGGGTGAGAACGCGTTGGACGCCGCCGGTGTCGAAGCCGTGTCGAAAATGCCTTCGCGCGAGGAGCTTATCTCCTCCATCGCGGGCATGCTCGGCGCACCTGCTTCGAACATCGCCGGGGCCATTGGCGCACCTGCAAGCAACATCGCATCCATCTTGTCCACCATCGAGGACAAGGCGGCTGCGTAAGGCAAATCGTCAAACTGGCGCACGGGTTGAACACGCGCGTTGGAACACACATATCGTAACGGAAAGAGCTAAACATGGCTGATCTGAAAAAACTGGCAGAAGACATCGTTGGTCTGACTCTGCTTGAAGCACAAGAACTGAAAACCATCCTGAAAGACGAGTACGGCATCGAGCCCGCCGCTGGCGGCGCAGTGATGATGGCCGGCCCTGCTGAAGGTGGCGCTGCCGAAGAAGAAAAGACCGAATTCGACGTCGTTCTGAAGAACGCCGGCGCATCCAAGATCAACGTGATCAAGGAAGTCCGCGGCATCACAGGTCTCGGCCTGAAAGAAGCCAAAGACCTGGTCGAAGCCGGTGGCAAGATCAAAGAAGGCGTCGACAAAGCCGAAGCCGAAGACATCAAAGGCAAGCTGGAAGCAGCTGGCGCCGAAGTCGAGCTGGCCTAAGCCAGAGGTGCGTGTCCTCACGCACCACGCATGAACAAGGGCTGGACGGGAATTTTCCTGTCCAGCCTGACCTGTTTTGACGAATGTTCCCCGCGGGAGCATTTCTCTGGAGAGGTCCAAGGTCGGAAGGGGTGCAGTGGGACGCATTCCAAGAATTGACCCGGATTTTCCGCTCTTATGGGCGCGCACCACGGCCCCGGTGGTTGATGCGCTCGGCGAGAGACACGAAAGGTGACACGACACATGGCACAATCCTTCCTTGGCCAGAAACGTCTGCGTAAGTATTACGGCAAGATCCGCGAAGTGCTGGAGATGCCGAACCTCATCGAGGTTCAGAAATCCTCCTATGATTTGTTCCTGAATTCCGGCGACGCCGAGACCCCCACCGATGGTGAGGGGATCACGGGCGTTTTCCAGTCGGTCTTCCCGATCAAGGACTTTAACGAGACTTCGGTACTCGAATACGTCAAGTACGAGCTGGAAAAGCCCAAGTACGACGTTGAGGAATGCCAGCAGCGCGACATGACCTATAGCGCGCCGCTGAAAGTGACCCTGCGCCTCATCGTATTCGATGTGGACGAGGACACCGGCGCCAAGTCCGTGAAAGACATCAAAGAGCAGGACGTCTTCATGGGCGACATGCCCCTGATGACCCCGAACGGCACCTTCGTCGTCAACGGCACCGAGCGTGTGATCGTCTCCCAGATGCACCGCTCCCCGGGCGTGTTCTTTGACCACGACAAGGGCAAGACCCACTCCTCGGGCAAGCTGCTCTTCGCCTGCCGCATTATCCCCTACCGCGGCTCCTGGCTGGACTTCGAGTTCGACGCCAAGGACATCGTCTATGCCCGCATCGACCGTCGCCGCAAGCTGCCGGTGACGACCCTGCTCTATGCCCTGGGGCTGGACCAAGAAGGCATCATGAATGCCTATTACAACACCGTCACCTTCAAGCTGGAGAAGAACAAGGGTTGGGTTGCGCCCTTCTTCCCCGACCGCGTGCGCGGCACCCGTCCGACCTACGATCTGATCGACGCCAACACCGGCGAGATCCTCTTCGAGGCTGGCAAAAAGGTCACCCCCCGTGCCGTCAAGAAGCTGCTCGACGAAGGCAAGGTCAAGGAACTGCTGCTGCCCTTCGACCACATCGTCGGCAAGTTCGTCGCGCGTGACATCATCAACGAGGAAACCGGTGCGATCTACGTCGAGGCCGGTGACGAGTTGACGCTGGAATACGACAAGGACGGCACGCTGATCGGCGGCACCGCGAAGGAGCTGATCGACGCCGGCATCACCGAGATTCCGCTGCTGGACATCGACAACGTCAACGTCGGCCCCTACATGCGCAACACCATGGCGATGGACAAGAACATGAACCGCGACACCGCGCTCATGGACATCTACCGCGTCATGCGCCCGGGCGAGCCGCCCACCGTCGAGGCCGCGTCAGCGCTCTTTGACACGCTGTTCTTCGATAGCGAACGCTATGACCTCTCGGCCGTGGGCCGGGTGAAGATGAACATGCGTCTGGCGCTCGATAAGCCCGACACGCAGCGCACGCTGGACCGTGACGACATCGTCGCCTGCATCAAGGCGCTGGTGGACCTGCGCGATGGCCGCGGCGACATCGACGACATCGACCACCTCGGCAACCGTCGTGTGCGTTCGGTCGGCGAATTGATGGAAAACCAGTACCGCGTGGGCCTGCTGCGCATGGAGCGCGCGATCAAGGAGCGGATGTCTTCCGTCGAGATCGACACCGTGATGCCGCAGGACCTGATCAACGCCAAGCCCGCCGCGGCTGCGGTGCGCGAATTCTTCGGCTCCTCGCAGCTGTCGCAGTTCATGGACCAAACCAACCCGCTATCGGAAGTGACGCACAAGCGTCGTCTCTCGGCGCTTGGGCCGGGCGGTCTGACACGTGAGCGTGCGGGCTTTGAAGTGCGCGACGTGCACCCGACACACTATGGCCGGATGTGCCCGATTGAAACGCCGGAAGGTCCGAACATCGGTCTGATCAACTCGCTGGCCACCTTTGCCCGCGTGAACAAATACGGCTTCATCGAAACGCCTTACCGCGTCGTGAAGGACAGCAAGGTCACCGACGAGGTGCACTACATGTCCGCGACCGAGGAAATGCGTCACACCGTAGCGCAGGCGAACGCCAACCTCGACGACGACATGAAGTTCGTGAACGAGATGGTCTCGACCCGTCAGTCCGGCGACTACACGCTGGCGCCGACGGAAAACGTGGACCTGATCGACGTTTCTCCCAAGCAGTTGGTCTCTGTCGCTGCATCGTTGATCCCGTTCCTCGAAAACGACGACGCCAACCGCGCTCTCATGGGCTCGAACATGCAACGTCAGGCCGTACCGCTTCTGCAAGCTGAGGCGCCGCTTGTCGGCACTGGCATCGAAGAAGTCGTGGCGCGCGATTCCGGGGCGGCCTACACCGCACGCCGCGCGGGTATCATCGACCAGGTCGATGCCTCGCGTATCGTGATCCGGGCCACAGAAGACCTCGAATTGGGTGACGCGGGTGTGGACATCTACCGCATGCGCAAGTTCCAGCGTTCGAACCAGAACACCTGCATCAACCAGCGTCCGCTGGTGAAAGTGGGCGAGAAGGTCACAAAGGGTCAGGTCATCGCGGATGGTCCCTCCACCGACATGGGGGAACTGGCGCTCGGCAAGAACGTCGTCGTCGCCTTCATGCCGTGGAATGGCTACAACTACGAAGACTCCATCCTGATCTCCGAGCGGATTTCCCGTGACGACGTCTTCACCTCGATCCACATCGAGGAATTCGAAGTCGCCGCGCGTGACACGAAGCTTGGGCCGGAAGAGATCACCCGCGACATCCCGAACGTCGGCGAGGAAGCTCTGCGCAACCTCGACGAAGCCGGTATCGTCTACATCGGTGCGGACGTTGAGCCGGGCGACATCCTTGTGGGCAAGATCACCCCGAAGGGCGAAAGCCCGATGACGCCGGAAGAAAAGCTTCTGCGCGCCATCTTCGGTGAGAAAGCCTCTGACGTGCGCGACACCTCGTTGCGTGTGAAGCCGGGCGATTTCGGCACCGTTGTCGAAGTGCGGGTCTTCAACCGTCACGGCGTCGAGAAAGACGAGCGTGCGCTGCAGATCGAGCGTGAGGAAGTCGAACGTCTGGCCCGTGACCGGGACGACGAGCTGGCGATCCTCGACCGCAACATCTACGCGCGCCTCAAGGACATGATCCTCGGCAAGGTTGCCGTGAAAGGCCCGAAAGGCGTGAAGGCGAACAGCCAGATCACCGAGGAACTGCTGGAAACCCTGACCCGCGGTCAGTGGTGGCAGCTGGCTCTTGAGGACGAGGATGACGCCAAGATCGTCGAAGCCCTGAACGAGCAGTACGAGATCCAAAAGCGGACCTTGGATGCCCGTTTCGAGGACAAGGTCGAGAAGGTCCGCCGTGGCGACGATCTGCCCCCAGGCGTGATGAAGATGGTCAAGGTCTTCGTGGCGGTGAAGCGCAAGCTGCAGCCGGGCGACAAGATGGCCGGTCGTCACGGGAACAAGGGTGTGATCTCGAAAGTGGTGCCGATGGAGGACATGCCGTTCCTCGCCGATGGTACCCCGGTCGATTTCTGCCTCAACCCGCTGGGTGTGCCATCGCGTATGAACGTCGGTCAGATCCTCGAGACGCATATGGGTTGGGCCGCACGCGGTCTGGGCCTGAACGTTGATGAGGCGCTGCAGGAATACCGCCGCTCGGGCGACCTGACGCCGGTGCGCGAAGCGATGCAGCTGGCCTATGGCGAGGATGTCTACGAAGAAGGCATCACCGGCATGGACGAGGATACGCTGCTGGAAGCGGCTGACAACGTACGCCGCGGCGTGCCGATCGCCACGCCGGTCTTTGACGGTGCCAAGGAAGCGGATGTGAACGACAGCCTCAAGCGGGCCGGGTTCGACACCTCCGGTCAGTCGGTGCTCTTCGATGGTCGGACAGGCGAGCAGTTCGCGCGTCCGGTGACCGTCGGCGTGAAGTACCTGCTGAAGCTGCACCACCTGGTGGACGACAAGATCCACGCGCGTTCGACCGGGCCGTACAGCCTCGTCACACAGCAGCCGCTGGGTGGTAAGGCGCAGTTCGGTGGCCAGCGCTTCGGGGAGATGGAGGTCTGGGCTCTGGAAGCCTATGGCGCCGCCTACACCCTGCAGGAAATGCTGACCGTCAAGTCGGACGACGTCGCGGGCCGGACCAAGGTCTATGAAAGCATCGTCAAGGGCGAGGATAACTTCGAAGCGGGCATTCCGGAGAGCTTTAACGTTCTCGTCAAAGAAGTGCGCGGCCTCGGCCTGAATATGGAACTCCTGGATGCGGAGGAGGATGAGTGAGGCATAGACGGAATTTTTTAAAAATTCCGGGCCGTTTTCTTTCAAAGAGAACGGCACCCCTCACTCCCAACGCACCCCTTTCAAGGATTTGAAAATGAACCAGGAACTGACAAACAACCCGTTCAACCCGCTGACGCCGCAAAAAGCGTTTGACGAAATCAAGGTCTCCTTGGCCTCGCCCGAGCGGATCCTGAGCTGGTCCTTCGGTGAGATCAAGAAGCCGGAAACCATCAACTACCGTACGTTCAAGCCCGAGCGTGACGGCCTGTTCTGCGCGCGTATCTTTGGCCCGATCAAAGACTACGAATGCCTCTGCGGCAAATATAAGCGCATGAAGTATCGCGGCGTCGTCTGCGAGAAATGCGGTGTGGAAGTCACGCTGCAAAAGGTCCGCCGTGAGCGCATGGGCCACATCGAGCTGGCCTCGCCGGTGGCGCACATCTGGTTCCTCAAGTCGCTGCCCTCGCGCATCGGCCTGATGCTGGACATGACCCTGCGCGATCTGGAACGCGTGCTCTACTTCGAGAACTACGTGGTGATCGAGCCGGGCCTCACCGATCTTCAATACGGTCAGATGATGACCGAAGAAGAATATATGGACGCGCAAGACGCCTATGGCATGGACGCTTTCACCGCTAACATCGGCGCCGAAGCGATCCGCGAAATGCTGGCGGCGATCGACCTTGAAGCCGAAGCCGAGAACCTGCGCGCCGATCTGAAAGAGGCGACAGGCGAGCTGAAGCCCAAGAAAATCATCAAGCGTCTGAAAGTGGTCGAGAGCTTCCTTGAATCCGGCAACCGTCCCGAGTGGATGGTCATGACCGTCATCCCGGTCATCCCGCCAGAACTGCGCCCGCTGGTGCCGCTCGATGGTGGCCGTTTCGCGACCTCGGACCTGAACGACTTGTACCGCCGCGTGATCAACCGGAACAACCGTTTGAAGCGCCTGATCGAGCTGCGCGCGCCCGACATCATTGTGCGCAACGAAAAGCGGATGCTGCAGGAATCCGTCGACGCCCTCTTCGACAACGGCCGCCGTGGCCGCGTCATCACCGGTGCCAACAAGCGCCCGCTGAAGTCGCTGTCGGACATGCTGAAAGGCAAGCAGGGCCGCTTCCGTCAGAACCTTTTGGGTAAGCGCGTCGACTTCTCAGGTCGTTCGGTCATTGTGACCGGCCCGGAGTTGAAGCTGCATCAATGTGGTCTGCCCAAGAAGATGGCGCTCGAACTGTTCAAGCCGTTCATCTACTCGCGGCTTGAAGCCAAAGGTCTGTCCTCCACAGTTAAGCAGGCCAAGAAGCTGGTCGAGAAAGAGCGCCCTGAGGTTTGGGACATTCTTGATGAGGTGATCCGTGAACACCCCGTCATGCTCAACCGCGCGCCGACGCTGCACCGTCTTGGCATTCAGGCGTTTGAACCCGTCCTGATCGAAGGCAAGGCGATCCAGCTGCACCCGCTGGTCTGCTCGGCCTTCAACGCCGACTTCGACGGTGACCAGATGGCCGTTCACGTCCCGCTCTCGCTGGAAGCCCAGTTGGAAGCGCGTGTTCTGATGATGTCCACGAACAACGTGTTGTCGCCTGCAAACGGCGCACCGATCATCGTACCGTCGCAGGATATGATCTTGGGTCTCTACTACACGACCCTTGAGCGTGAAGGCATGGTTGGCGAAGGCATGGTCTTCGGCTCCGTCGACGAGGTGCAGCACGCCCTCGACGCCGGTGCGGTTCACCTGCACTCGAAAATCAAGGCGCGGATCAAACAGATCGACGCTGAAGGCAACGAAGTGATGATGCGCTTTGACACGACCCCCGGTCGTATCCGTCTTGGTGCGCTTCTGCCGCTGAACGCCAAAGCGCCGTTTGATCTGGTCAACCGTCTGCTGCGCAAGAAAGAAGTGCAGCAGGTCATCGACACCGTCTACCGTTACTGCGGTCAGAAAGAGTCGGTCATCTTCTGTGACCAGATCATGACCATGGGTTTCCGCGAAGCTTTCAAAGCGGGCATCTCCTTCGGCAAAGACGACATGCTGATTCCCGACACCAAATGGCCGCTGGTTGAAGAAACCCGCGAGCAGGTGAAGGACTTTGAACAGCAGTATATGGACGGCCTGATCACTCAGGGCGAAAAGTACAACAAGGTCGTCGATGCATGGTCGAAGTGTAACGACAAGGTGACCGAGGCGATGATGGGCTCCATCTCCGCCGTGACTCACCATGAGAACGGTTCCGAGAAAGAGCCGAACTCGGTCTACATGATGGCCCACTCCGGTGCCCGTGGCTCGGTCACGCAGATGAAACAGCTGGGCGGGATGCGCGGCCTGATGGCGAAGCCGAACGGCGACATCATCGAGACGCCGATTATCTCGAACTTTAAAGAAGGTCTGACCGTTCTCGAGTACTTCAACTCGACCCACGGTGCGCGGAAAGGTCTGTCGGATACCGCTCTGAAGACGGCGAACTCCGGTTACCTGACACGCCGTCTGGTGGACGTGGCGCAAGACTGCATCGTGCGCGAGCATGACTGCGGCACCGAAACCGCGATCACCGCCGAAGCGGCTGTCAACGATGGTGAGGTTGTCTCCTCGCTGGCCGAGCGTCTGCTGGGCCGTGTTGCGGCGGACGATATTCTGGTGCCCGGCACCGAGGATGTTCTGGTGCCCGCAGGCACGCTGATCGACGAGCGCATGTCGGATGCCATCGACGAGGCTGGCGTGCAGTCCGCACGGATCCGCAGCCCGCTGACCTGTGATGCCGAAGAGGGCGTCTGCGCCATGTGCTATGGCCGTGACCTCGCACGCGGTACGCTGGTCAACCAAGGTGAGGCCGTCGGCATCATCGCGGCCCAGTCGATTGGTGAACCCGGTACACAGCTGACGATGCGGACCTTCCACATCGGCGGCGTGGCCCAGGGTGGTCAGCAGTCCTTCCTTGAGGCCAGCCAGTCGGGCAAGGTCGCTTTCGAGAACGCACAGACGCTTGAAAACAGCGCCGGTGAAGTGCTCGTCATGGGCCGGAACATGAAGCTGTTGATCGTCGACGAGAATGGTGAGGAGCGGGCCAGCCACAAGATCGGCTACGGCACCAAGCTGCACGTCAAAGAAGGCGACGACGTGGCGCGCGGTGACAAGCTGTTCGAATGGGACCCTTACACCCTGCCGATCATCGCCGAGAAACCCGGTACGACCAAATACGTCGACCTGGTGTCGGGCATCGCGGTCAAGGAAGACACCGACGAAGCCACCGGTATGACCCAGAAGATCGTGATCGACTGGCGCGCGGCCCCCAAGGGCAACGAGCTCAAGCCCGAGATCATCTTGGTGGGTGAAGATGGCGAACCGGTCCGCAACGATGCGGGCAACCCGGTGACCTATCCGATGTCGGTCGATGCGGTTCTTTCGGTCGAAGACCAGACGCAAGTTCAGGCCGGTGACATCATCGCGCGTATCCCGCGTGAAGGTGCCAAGACCAAGGACATTACCGGTGGTCTGCCGCGTGTGGCCGAACTCTTTGAGGCACGTCGCCCCAAAGACCACGCCATCATCGCGGAAATCGACGGCTATGTCCGCTTTGGCAAGGACTACAAGAACAAGCGCCGCATCGCGATTGAAAGCTCGGATGATCCGGACGTGAAGGTTGAATACATGGTGCCCAAGGGGAAACACATCCCCGTGGCCGAAGGCGACTTCGTGCAGAAGGGCGACTACATCATGGATGGCAACCCCGCGCCGCACGACATCCTCGCGATCATGGGCGTCGAGGCCTTGGCCGAGTATATGATTGACGAGGTGCAGGACGTTTACCGCCTGCAGGGTGTGAAGATTAACGACAAACACATCGAAGTCATCGTCCGTCAGATGCTGCAGAAGTGGGAAATCCAAGAAAGCGGCGACACCACGCTTCTCAAGGGCGAACACGTCGACAAGCAGGAGTTCGATCAGGCCAACGAGAAGGCGCTCAAGAAAGGTGGCCGCCCCGCCAAGGGCGAACCGATCCTCTTGGGCATCACCAAGGCGTCGCTGCAAACCCGCAGCTTCATCTCGGCCGCCTCGTTCCAGGAAACCACGCGCGTGCTGACCGAAGCTTCGGTTCAGGGCAAGCGGGACAAACTGGTCGGTCTGAAAGAGAACGTCATCGTGGGCCGTCTGATCCCCGCCGGTACCGGTGGTGCGACCCAGCAGATGCGCAAAGTGGCGACAGATCGCGACAACGTCGTGATCGAAGCGCGTCGCGAAGAGGCCGAAGCCGCCGCCCGTCTGGCTGCGCCGGAAGCCTCTGTGGAGGACGACATCGTCGGTGGCGATGTGTTCAACACGCCGGTCGGTGACGACGAGAGCCGCGATTGATCGTAGCACCGCATTGAAAAACAAAAGCCCCCGCAGTGACGCTGCGGGGGCTTTTTTATGGGGTGGGCAAATGCCGCGGCCAGACACCGCCCCGGGGGGCTGGTTTCTGAGGCCAAAGCCTTATATCCGCCACATAGTCCGAATAGGTTTGCAAAAGCTTAACCGTCGTAAGGTGCTTTGATGACGTCCCGCATTCTACATATCGACGACGACCCGATCGTTCTGGAACTGGTCAAGATGATCTTTTCCGACGACAGGTCGCTGAGCTTTGTCTCCTGTCTGAACGCCCGCGATGCGCTGGCGGTGGTTGATGATCTCAAGCCTGACCTGATCATCAGCGATATCTCCATGCCGGATATGGGCGGGTTGGAGCTGGCCCATCGGTTTGGCGAGAATCCGGCCATTGCCGGGACGCCGATCATCTTTCTCAGCGGGCGCACCCGCGATCTTGAAGTCTATGACGCCTTCCGCGATCTGGCGGCGACGGTGATGCAAAAGCCGGTCGAGCCGGGGTTGCTGCGCAGCACGGTGCGCAATCTGCTGGCCAGCCAGCAGCAGCCGGTAGCGCAGGCTTCGAACCAGTAGAGCGCGCCAGTCTGGGCGGGGCGGGCCGCCGTTCTTGACAGCCCCAGTAGCCGCTGCCAGTCATTCGGGGGCGGCAGTGATATAAGCCGCACCATTTTTCCCGGAGCGCTTTCATGTCCCCCAATACCATCGGCGCGCTGCTGATGATCGCCTCGATGGCCTGTTTCACGTTTAACGACACGCTGCTCAAAATGACCGACGGGGCGCTGCCCCTGTTTCAGCTGTTGTTTCTGCGGGGGGTGACAACCTCGGTGCTGATCTTGGCCCTCAGTCGGCAGCTCGGACGGATCGATTTCCGGCTTCAAGCGCGGGACTGGAAAGTCATCGGCCTGCGCTCGGTGGCCGAGATCGCGGCGGCATATTTCTTTCTCACCGCGTTGTTCAACATGCCTTTGGCGAATGTCACCGCCATCCTTCAAGTTGTGCCGCTTTCGGTGACGCTGGCGGCGGCGCTTGTGTTCCGGCAGGCGGTCGGCTGGCGGCGTTTGGTCGCCATCGGCATTGGTTTCTGCGGCGTGCTGTTGATCGTCAAGCCGGGGGCGGAAGGGTTCAATATCTGGTCGATCTACGTTCTGATCGCCGTGCTCTGCGTGACGGTCCGTGACCTGTCGACCCGCGCCTTGTCACCGGCGGTGCCCTCGATGACCGTGACCTTGGTGACCGCCCTGTCGGTGATGACGGCGGCGGGTTTGGCGTCGCTGAGCGCGCCTTGGGCGCCGGTAACGCCCTCGGTCGCGGTGCTGATCGGCGGCTCAGGGGTCTTTGTGCTAGGCGGCTATTTCTTCTCGATCCAAGTGATGCGGGTCGGCGATATCGGCTTCATCGCGCCGTTTCGCTACACCGGCCTTCTCTGGGCGCTCTTGCTGGGCTGGGTCGTCTTTGGTGACTGGCCGGGGGCCTTGACCCTCATCGGCGCGGGGATCGTGGTGGCCACGGGGGTCTTCACCCTCTACCGCGAGCGGAAGTTGAAGGTTCAGGCCGAGAAGACGCGCCGCACCTGAGCTTGGTCGATGGCGAACCGTTTGTGAAACAGCGCGTCGCCTTCGGCATCCAGCGGGGCCACTTCCACATGCCGCGCCAGCCCCTGCCGCGAATCGTTCGAGCCGTTGTGGCTGCGCACGAACATCGCCGCATCGGGCAGGCTGACGCAGGGCATGAAGCGCGGCAGTTTCTCATGGGCGAAGTTCATGATGGTGAGCGGGCTGCCGCCCTTCACATACATCGCAAGTGCCGCGACATTGAGCGGACGGTACACTTCGGCGGCGCGGATGCCCTGCGGGCCGAATTCCGCGATGTAGCCCTTGGGCCAGTCAAAGGCGACGGAGCGCTGGCCTTTCAGCAGACCCGCGCTTTGCGCGACCGTCTGGCGCAGCCGGGCGATGAAGTCGACCGAGACGGCGTCATCGTCGTCGTAGCGGAATTGCAGGCAGGGTTCGGCCGGGTTGATCCGCGCGGCGTTCAGCACCTCCTTCATCACCTCCCGATGATTGCGCGGCGGCTCGCGGTGAATAACCGCCTGCGGCAAGTCGGCCAGCAGCGATTCGAGGCGTCGGGCGTGGGGCGCCGGGAACTGGTCGCCGATGACGAAGACGATGGAGAAGTCCGGGTCTGTCTGCGCTTTCAGGCAGGGCAGGGCGACGGTTTCGAGCAGGCGGAAACGTTCTTCGAGCCGGGCCGCGTCATAGAGATAGGCGATGCGTTCCTCGGTGGTTTCGTGGCCGACCTGAAAGCCGCCCAAGGCCGGGTAGGAAAAGCGGCAAAGGCCGATCGCTTGCATGGAGATTTCCTTCTGTCCTTCGCCGAACTATGGCGAGCGGGGCAGGGGCGTGGCAAGGGTGGAATGTGGCACCCGGGCCCGGAACCAAGCCGCAGGCGCCGGGCCATCACCCGGCAAACCTCCGCGACCCGACCGGGGCCCACCTGTTGACAGGCCCCGCGCAACGCTCTATACGCCCGCTATCTCGGAGGTGGAGGCCGCTCTGCCAGTCCGAATTCATAACTGAAGTGGTCACGATCCGGCCTACTACTGGCCCGATCCTCTGTTAACCCACCGCGTCGTTTTCCTCGGTACGGGAACGTTGCGGTCATTTTGCTTTGTGGACGCATGAAGTAACCGAAATTAGCCGCATGGGGGATCCCCCGTGTACACAATCTGAGCGATACGGGGATATAACCGGAATGCCAACGATCCAACAGCTGATCCGCAAGCCGCGGCAGCCGAAAGTCAAACGTTCGAAATCCATGCACCTGCAGGAGTGCCCGCAAAAGCGCGGCGTCTGCACACGCGTGTACACCACCACACCGAAAAAGCCGAACTCGGCGATGCGTAAGGTTGCCAAAGTGCGCCTGACCAACGGGTTCGAAGTGATCTCCTACATCCCGGGTGAGAGCCACAACCTTCAGGAACACTCCGTGGTTCTGATCCGCGGCGGTCGTGTAAAAGACCTTCCGGGTGTGCGTTACCACATCCTGCGCGGTGTTCTTGATACGCAGGGCGTGAAAGACCGTAAGCAGCGTCGTTCGAAGTACGGCGCGAAGCGTCCGAAGTAATCTCGCACCGGTGGGGCCCGCCCCCGCCGATCCACCCGATGTTCGGTGGGGCCGCGCCCCACCACCCGCCAAGAGGAAGACACTGACATGTCACGCCGCCACGCCGCTGAAAAACGCGAAGTCCTGCCAGACGCCAAATACGGCGATCTGGTTCTCACCAAATTCATGAACAACCTGATGATCGACGGCAAGAAATCTGTCGCCGAGCGCATCGTCTACAACGCGATGACCCGCGTCGAAGACAAGATCAAGCGCGCGCCGATCGAAGTGTTCCACGAAGCGCTGGAAAACATCCAGCCCTCCGTCGAAGTCCGCTCGCGCCGCGTCGGCGGTGCCACCTACCAGGTACCGGTCGAAGTGCGCCCCGAGCGTCGTCAGGCGCTGGCGATCCGCTGGTTGATCAAAGCCGCCCGTGCGCGTAACGAAAACACCATGGAAGAACGCCTTGCCGGCGAGCTGCTGGACGCTGTGCAGTCCCGTGGTACCGCTGTTAAAAAGCGCGAAGATACGCACAAGATGGCCGACGCGAACAAAGCGTTCAGCCACTACCGCTGGTAATTTCAACGTCGCGCCCGGTTTCGGGCGCGATCCGTTCGTACTGATATTTTCGAGGAAGCAGCCCCATGGCACGCGACTATCCGCTCCAACGCTACCGCAACTTCGGCATCATGGCTCACATCGATGCCGGTAAAACCACTTGTTCCGAACGCATCCTGTTCTACACCGGCAAAAGCCACAACATTGGTGAGGTGCATGACGGCGCCGCAACCATGGACTGGATGGAGCAGGAACAAGAGCGCGGCATCACCATTACCTCCGCCGCGACCACCACTTTCTGGCAGCGTCAGGAAGAGCCCACAGCCGATGCGACATCCGACACCAAGTTCCGGATGAACATCATCGACACCCCCGGCCACGTTGACTTCACCATCGAAGTTGAGCGTTCGCTGGCCGTTCTCGACGGTGCGGTTGCCGTTCTCGACGCCAACGCCGGTGTTGAGCCGCAGACCGAAACCGTTTGGCGTCAGGCTGACCGCTACAAGGTGCCGCGTATCGTTTTCGTCAACAAGATGGACAAGATCGGCGCGGACTTCTTCAACTGCGTGCACATGATCAAGGACCGCACAGGCGCCACGCCTGCTCCGATCCAGATCCCGATCGGCGCAGAGAACGAGCTGGAAGGCATCGTCGACCTCGTGACCATGAAAGAATGGGTCTGGGCCGGTGAAGACCTCGGTGCCGCCTGGGAACAGCGCGAGATCCGTGACAGCCTGAAAGAGACCGCCGACGAATGGCGTGCCAAGCTCATCGAGACCGCGGTCGAGATGGACGACGAGGCGATGGAAAACTACCTGATGGACGGCGCCGAGCCCGACGTCGACACCCTGCGCGACCTGATCCGCAAGGGTACTCTGGCCATCAAATTCATCCCCGTTCTCTGTGGTTCCGCCTTTAAGAACAAAGGTGTTCAGCCCCTCTTGAACGCCGTGATCGACTATCTGCCCAGCCCGCTGGACGTTGTCGACTACATGGGCTTCAAGCCGGGTGACGAGACCGAGACCCGCAACATCCCGCGCCGCGCGGATGACGACATGGCGTTCTCGGGCCTTGCGTTCAAAATCATGAACGACCCCTTCGTCGGCTCGCTGACCTTCACCCGCATCTACTCGGGCGTTCTGCGCAAGGGCGACACGCTTCTGAACTCGACCAAGGGTAAGAAAGAGCGCGTCGGCCGGATGATGATGATGCACTCCAACAACCGCGAAGAAATCGAAGAGGCCTTCGCGGGCGACATCATCGCGCTGGCGGGTCTCAAGGACACCACCACCGGTGACACGCTCTGCGCGCAGAACGATCCGGTCGTCCTCGAAACCATGACCTTCCCCGATCCGGTGATCGAGATCGCGGTCGAGCCGAAGACCAAGGCCGACCAGGAAAAGATGTCTGCAGGTCTGGCCCGTCTGGCCGCCGAGGACCCTTCCTTCCGCGTCGAGACCGATCTGGAATCCGGTCAGACCATCATGAAAGGCATGGGCGAACTTCACCTCGACATCCTCGTCGACCGTCTGAAGCGCGAGTTCAAGGTCGAGGCGAACATCGGTGCGCCGCAGGTGGCCTACCGTGAGACGATCTCGAAAGAGGCCGAAATCACCTACACCCACAAGAAGCAGTCGGGTGGTTCGGGTCAGTTCGGTGAGGTCAAGATGATCCTGACGCCGACCGAGCCGGGCGAAGGTTACTCCTTCGAGAGCCGCATCGTTGGTGGTGCCATTCCCAAGGAATACATCCCGGGCGTGGAAAAGGGTATCAAGTCGGTTCTGGACTCCGGTCCGCTGGCGGGCTTCCCGGTCATCGACTTCAAAGTGGCCCTGATCGACGGTAAGTTCCACGATGTGGACTCCAGCGTTCTGGCCTTCGAAATCGCCGCCCGTATGGCGATGCGCGAAGGCATGAAGAAAGCCGGTGCGAAGCTTCTGGAACCGATCATGAAGGTCGAAGTTGTGACCCCGGAAGAATACACCGGTGGCATCATCGGTGACCTGACATCCCGTCGTGGTCAGGTGCAGGGTCAAGATACGCGCGGCAATGCCATCGCGATCGACGCCTTCGTGCCGCTGGCCAACATGTTCGGCTACATCAACACCCTGCGTTCGATGTCGTCGGGTCGTGCGAACTTCACCATGCAGTTCGACCACTACGAACCCGTGCCGCAGAACATCTCGGACGAGATTCAGGCCAAGTTCGCTTAAGGAAATCGGCGCGTGGGAAACCGCGCGCCGACCCAAATCGTTGGGTGTGTGCTGCGCATACACCATTGAGAAAGACCAAAAGGAGCCAACACCATGGCAAAGGCAAAGTTTGAACGCACCAAACCGCACGTCAACATCGGCACGATCGGCCACGTTGACCACGGTA
>NZ_JBIFGB010000016.1:0-5415 GCF_043558145.1 Sulfitobacter sp. 1A10359
AGACCGGGTGCCGGGGTCGATCACCATGGAGGATAAACCGATATGACAACCTTCACTCTCGTCGGGACAGACAGCAGTTTTCTCGAACACGCTTTCTTTAGCGAATTCGATGACGTCGATATCGAGATGATCTCAAGCAGCAGCACCCGGGTGGTCGCGACCAACCCTTGGACGGGCTATAGCATCACACTTGTCGGGTCAGGCTTTCGCTTTGCCAGTGACGAACCAATCGGCGGTACACTGACCAATATCGTGGATCGGGCCCTAAGTGCGTGACCAGCGCCCCGGGCGCTGTCTATCAGTTGGCTTCCAACTGGAAGGAAGGGCATGTGCTGAGCCAGTTGGCTAATGCCCGCGGCATCCTGCAAGCGGACGGCTACAAGGGATATGCCAAACTTTACGAACCTCAACCCCGATAGCCCCCCGGGTTTGCGCGAGACTTCCTCTCGGGCGCGCCTGGGGCGCGACAACTTTTGAAACTCAACCAAGTCCGAGATCGTGGCCACCGGACAGAGAGCAACTCAGATAGCATGTGGTCATCACTATGAATGTATTAAGACCGTAGAACAGAAAACATTTCCATAAATACAAACATAACAATGATTACAGGATCTACTGCTTTAGCCTAGCGCGCGCTACCCTCAAGTGCGACTCTTTTTAGAAAACAGTAGTTTACCTAATGAGAGGAATCGGTATGGGAGCTGTTTACGACCAACTCAGTATCACAGAACGACGCAAGATAGAACACTGGAGACACGCGAAGGTCCCAGTTGAAGAGATGGCGCGCGTTCTGAAGCGCTGCAGATCAACGATATTTCGCGAGCTAAAGCGTAACCATTTCTCGGACGAAAACATGCCTGGATGCGATGGCTATTACGGTGCCGCCGCGCACCTGATGCAAGCGGAACGGCGTTCTCGAGAGCGCAAACTGATCAAACATCCTGAGCTGTGTAAACGCGTGATCGAGCGCATCAAGAACGGTTGGACACCCGAGCAGATCAGTAACCGCATGATCCACGAGGGTGCTCCTCTTAGGGTCTGCCAAGAAACCATCTATCGCTACATCTATTCCAAGGAAGGTCAGCGCGAAGACCTGTGGTGGTATCTACCGACCCACCGTGTCGCCCGCAGACCACGTCGCACCAGAAGGCGCAGAGAACCCAAATTCCACCGCGATGTCAGTATCCTTTTCCGACCCGATGATGTCGCGCATCGTCGGCAATTTGGTCACTGGGAAGCTGATTTGATGCTGTTCAAACAAAAGCTTGGCCAGAACAACGTCACCTCACTGGTTGAGCGCGTCAGCCGCTTCACCGTGATCCTGAAAAACCCGAACAAACGCACCAAACCGGTCATGGGAAAGATAATGAAGTCTCTCAAAGACCTCCCCCTTATCGCCCGCCGGTCCATCACTTTTGACCGCGGAACCGAGTTTGTCAGTTGGCCCCACCTACAAGCCGAGATCGGAACCCAAACGTGGTTTGACGACCCCTCCAGCCCTTGGCAGAAAGGCACAGTCGAGAACACTAACCGACGCCTTCGAAGGTGGCTGCCCCGCAAACGCGAGATCCGGCAATGCACAGATCACGATATGAAGGTGATCTGTGATCGCCTCAACAACACGCCACGAAAGTGTCTTGGATGGAAGACCCCAGCCGAGGTCTTCCGCGAAAAGATATTGGAGGAAATGCGATGACGCCCCTACCCTGAGCTCGACAAGAGTCGCGGTTCAGGTATCGCTCACAGACTCTTATTAGAAAATAGTAGTTTATCTAACTGGAGAAATCGGTGTGAGACCGTTTACAGCCAACTGAGTATCACGGAACGACGTAAGATAGAACGTTGGAGATACGCAAACTTGGCGTAATCCGATGAGACTGCGACTGATAGACCACATTCAAGCTTTCGAAAATTGTTAACTGGAACTGAGCTTGCTCCAAACATTGCCCTGCCACGGCTAAGCAGGTACCCTTGAGCAAGGAACGGAGAGACCTATGACTCACAAGCCTCGCGCAAAGCCTGCATCCCGCCGCCGGACCCCGCGCGCGATGGTGGGGGTCGGTCTGCTCTTGCTGCCTGCCGCAGCGCAGACGGAAGGCTACTCCTACTCGACCTATGGCACCGTCGGGTTGGTCGACATGCCAACGGCGCAAAGCGCGGAAGATGCTGAGCTGACGGCAACATATAGTCAGTTCGCCAATACTGCCCGCACTACGCTGAGCTTTCAGATCACCCCGCGACTTTCCGGCAGCTTCCGCTACAGCAAGATTGACGATTTCTCGGCAGGGGGCGGCGCTCTTTTCGACCGCTCCTTTGACCTGCGGTATCGCTTCGTCGATGAAACCAGCCACCGACCGGCGATTGCGGTTGGCTTGCAGGATTTTATAGGCACAGGCGTCTATTCGGCGGAATATATTGTCGCCACCAAAAGCGTCACCCCCCGCCTGACCTTCACGGGTGGTATCGGTTGGGGACGGCTTGGCAGCTACAAGGGCTTTTCCAACCCTCTTGGCGTCATCAATGACCGCTTTGAAACCAGACCGGACCGAGACTTTGGCCGCGGCGGTGAGATCGAAGCGGCGGGTTGGTTCCGGGGGGATGCCGCGCTCTTTGGTGGGGTGGCTTGGCAGGCCACGGATAAGCTGACGCTGAAGGCCGAGTATTCCTCTGATGCTTATAGTCGTGAAACCCGATACGGTTCGTTTGAGCATAAGTCCCCGTTCAACTTCGGTCTCGACTACGAGATCCGCGACAACATCCACCTTCAGGCGCATTACCTTTACGGCTCAACATTCGGCTTCTCGCTGAACCTACGGAACAACCCAAGGCACCCCCTCGTAAACGGTGGCAAGGGCCCCGCACCTTTGCCAGTGAAGCGGCGCGCACCGGGGGCGGCCTCCGATCTCGGCTGGACGCAGGCCGTTGGCGTCGAATCCAGCTTGCGCGAGCAAACTGGCACACTGCTTGCCAGCGACGGTATGGCGCTTGAGGCGATGAAAATCAGCGCGAATGCCGTGACCGTGCACATTCGTAACGAGCGTTATCTGTCTCGTCCCGAAGCCATCGGGCGCACGGCGCGCATCCTCACGCGGGTTATGCCAGCATCGGTAGAAACCTTTACCGTCGTCCCGTTGGAGAACGGCATTCCGCTCTCCGCCACCACATTACACCGGTCGGACATTGAGGATTTGGAGCATGAGGCAGACGGATCATGGCAGACCTACGCCCGCGCGGAGATTGAGGATGCCGCAGGTAGCTTAGATGGTGCAACCTATCATGGCGACCACTACCCTAAACTGACTTGGTCCGTCGGCCCCTACCTAAACGCCAGCTACTTCGATCCGGACGAGCCGGTACGCCTTGACACCGGCCTGCGGCTGCAAGGGCGTTACGACATTGCGCCGGGCTGGTTCCTTTCAGGCAGCATTGAACAGCGGCTGGCGGGAAATATCGGTGACGCGGCCCGCCGGTCTAATTCCGTGCTGCCGCGGGTTCGGTCCGAATCCGCAATCTACGCGCGCGAGGGGGAAACCGCTCTAGAGCATCTGACACTCGCGCATTACTTCCGACCCGGCAAAGATCTCTACGCCCGGGTCACCGCAGGCTACCTCGAATCGCAATTCGGGGGCGTTTCGAGTGAATTGCTTTGGAAACCCGTCGCCAGCCGTTTGGCTTTGGGTGCAGAGGTGAATTACGCAGTGCAGCGCGATTTCGACCAAAGGTTCGGCTTCCGGGACTACGAAATCGCGACAGGTCACCTCTCCGCCTATTACGACTTTGGAAACGGCTACCTTGGCCAAGTGGACGCGGGCCGCTATCTGGCGGGCGACTACGGCGCGACCTTTACCCTCGACCGCGTCTTCGCAAATGGCTGGAGCATCGGCGCCTACGCCACCTTCACCGACGTCTCTTTTGACGATTTCGGCGAAGGGTCTTTTGACAAAGGTCTGCGCTTTACCGTCCCGCTGTCCCATGTTTTGGGCGAGCCGTCAGACAAAACCTATAAGGCCGTGATCCAACCGCTGACACGTGACGGCGGCGCGCGGCTTAAAGTCAGAAACCGTCTCTACGAAAGCGTGCGAGGCTATCATACACCCGAATTGAAAGACAGCTGGGGCAGGTTCTGGAGATGAAATTTAAATCTATCGCCGTCTTGTCCCTTCTGGGGCTATTGACCGCCTGCGGGTCGGGCCAAACGCAGCAGAGCATCCTCGGCCCCATCGGTCAGGCCCTTCTCGGCTTTACGCAACCCGCCTCGAAACCCTCCAGCATGGCAGACATTCGGCGGCAGGTGACCCCTGAGGTGCGTCAACGGTTTCAGCACACGTCTTTGATTATCGCTCAGCTCGAGCAAAATGAACGGGCCTCGATCCTCGTCCGTAAGGGAGTGAATCGCAATGTCGAAACCTATTTCACCCCCGACAATATCTCACTGAGCCTCAAAGAGGGGGTGCTTGTCGGCACCCGCGGCCTTGGCTTTGACTTGATGACCGGCGATGTCGCCGAAGTGCTCGCGGGCTTGCGCCATGGCGGCCAAGCCGTCCGCGTTCATCGCTATCTTGATGGCGAAGATCAGATTGTGATCAAGAGCTACATCTGCAACTATAGCGGAAATGCGCAGATCACAGAAACCTGCTATGGCAAAGATCACAGCTTTAAGAACAGCTATCAAATGTCTGGGGGCAAAGTCGTCGCGTCCCGGCAATGGATTGGCCCGGATCTTGGCTACATCCGGTTAGAGGATGTTTGATGTCGTGCAAACAGATCCATGCCGATTAGAAAGTCTTTACACTCAATCACGTTACCGCGTAGCCGCTAGACTTCATACAGGGATTTGCTGATGTTTAGATACCTCGCTGCTTCCACTTTGATCCTCCTTAGTAGTTGCGGCGTGGCTTATATCTCCCCATTAGTGACAAACGCTGGCGGCGATGTACATATTGTACCTTTAACGTTCGAAACGGTTCTGGCGGCGAATAAATCGCCTTATGAGCCAAAACAGTTGCCGGCGGCATTTTTCCAGACCGTCGGTCACACCGGGGTGCTTCAGGGGACGGGCCCGCTCCCCTCGCCGGTCTTTCAGAATCAGGCCAAACCGGGCAACCTCGCCCTTCGGGTGCCGAACACGCCATTGAACACGACCTATCACATTGGTGTCGGCGATGTCCTTTCGCTGGCGGCACGCAGTGGCGGCAGTACGGCGAAAGATGTCAGTGGCCTGCTGGCCGCGGAGAACCGACGACAAGGCTATACTGTTCAAGATGACGGTGCAATCTCCATTCCTGATGTTGGTCGGGTCAAAGTTTTGGACCTGACACTTGAAGAAGCAGAAGCGGCGTGTTGATTGTCACTGAGAACTGACCCGGTAGCCCCATAAATTGTCACTGAGAATTGACCCATGTGAACACACTTCCC
>NZ_JBIFGB010000017.1:0-2847 GCF_043558145.1 Sulfitobacter sp. 1A10359
GCTGGGGCGCCAGACGGGGCGGACGGCAGCGGAGACGCGGTGGTTCGGATCACGAGGCGGATAAGAATTCGAGGTAATCGAGGCGGGGCGCGCCGATAAGTTAGGGCGCATCTCAGTTTCTTTTGTCTCAACGCTGTTTGAAAATTTGATATCTGAAGAGATATGTGGGCGGTTTGGTTCATTCGATGGATCAACGTCTGTATATCGCGCTCTTAGGGTTCCGGCCCGATGATGGAGTGTCAGCTTCACTGTTTGGACGGCTTTCGCTACTTTGTAGCTGAAGCACAACAAACAGAGAATGGTCTGCATCTTTCAGTAATGGATGCAGGTCGATGTGCAGAGGTTCGACGTCAAGGATACGCGGTAAAGCGTTTCAACTTGAGAGTTTGATCCTGGCTCAGAACGAACGCTGGCGGCAGGCCTAACACATGCAAGTCGAGCGAGACCTTCGGGTCTAGCGGCGGACGGGTTAGTAACGCGTGGGAACGTGCCCTTCTCTGCGGAATAGCCACTGGAAACGGTGAGTAATACCGCATACGCCCTTCGGGGGAAAGATTTATCGGAGAAGGATCGGCCCGCGTTAGATTAGATAGTTGGTGGGGTAACGGCCTACCAAGTCTACGATCTATAGCTGGTTTTAGAGGATGATCAGCAACACTGGGACTGAGACACGGCCCAGACTCCTACGGGAGGCAGCAGTGGGGAATCTTAGACAATGGGCGCAAGCCTGATCTAGCCATGCCGCGTGTGTGATGAAGGTCTTAGGATCGTAAAGCACTTTCGCCAGGGATGATAATGACAGTACCTGGTAAAGAAACCCCGGCTAACTCCGTGCCAGCAGCCGCGGTAATACGGAGGGGGTTAGCGTTGTTCGGAATTACTGGGCGTAAAGCGCGCGTAGGCGGATTGGAAAGTTGGGGGTGAAATCCCGGGGCTCAACCCCGGAACTGCCTCCAAAACTATCAGTCTAGAGTTCGAGAGAGGTGAGTGGAATTCCAAGTGTAGAGGTGAAATTCGTAGATATTTGGAGGAACACCAGTGGCGAAGGCGGCTCACTGGCTCGATACTGACGCTGAGGTGCGAAAGTGTGGGGAGCAAACAGGATTAGATACCCTGGTAGTCCACACCGTAAACGATGAATGCCAGTCGTCGGGCAGTATACTGTTCGGTGACACACCTAACGGATTAAGCATTCCGCCTGGGGAGTACGGTCGCAAGATTAAAACTCAAAGGAATTGACGGGGGCCCGCACAAGCGGTGGAGCATGTGGTTTAATTCGAAGCAACGCGCAGAACCTTACCAACCCTTGACATCCTGTGCCACTCCGAGAGATCGGACGTTCCCTTCGGGGACGCAGTGACAGGTGCTGCATGGCTGTCGTCAGCTCGTGTCGTGAGATGTTCGGTTAAGTCCGGCAACGAGCGCAACCCACATCCTTAGTTGCCAGCAGTTCGGCTGGGCACTCTAAGGAAACTGCCCGTGATAAGCGGGAGGAAGGTGTGGATGACGTCAAGTCCTCATGGCCCTTACGGGTTGGGCTACACACGTGCTACAATGGCAGTGACAATGGGTTAATCCCCAAAAGCTGTCTCAGTTCGGATTGGGGTCTGCAACTCGACCCCATGAAGTCGGAATCGCTAGTAATCGTGGAACAGCATGCCACGGTGAATACGTTCCCGGGCCTTGTACACACCGCCCGTCACACCATGGGAGTTGGTTCTACCCGACGGCCGTGCGCTAACCTTTTGGGGGCAGCGGACCACGGTAGGATCAGCGACTGGGGTGAAGTCGTAACAAGGTAGCCGTAGGGGAACCTGCGGCTGGATCACCTCCTTTCTAAGGATGTTCCTAGCCAGATGAGCTTGCTCATCTCATGGACCACTTAGCAGGTCGGCAAACAAAGCCGGTCAATATATAGAACCGAGCCGTCCTCATATCTCTTCAGAAATAGGTCCTGCGCTGAACGCGTGGGTCTCAATAGTTTGGGGCCTTAGCTCAGCTGGGAGAGCGCCTGATTTGCATTCAGGAGGTCAGGAGTTCGATCCTCCTAGGCTCCACCAAGCCTTTTGCAAAGCAAAAGGCGTCGCCCTGGCAGTCGTTGCGCAGCAACGATGAGAAGGGCAGCGTAAAAGGCCCTTAACCTCAACCACTAAGGGCTGGTTCCTCTCGGGCCATTCCTTCGGAATGCCCTGCCGGAACGACGAGTTTTGCCTTCGGCAAAATCTCTGGGTCGGTAGCTCAGGTGGTTAGAGCGCACGCCTGATAAGCGTGAGGTCGGAGGTTCAAGTCCTCCTCGACCCACCACTCCTAACCAGAGTGACATTCGGACATATCATCAAGCACATATGCATGTGTTTGATCGTCTGTCCTTCAGACGAATTGACATCGTAAAGAGAGATACTAACAACATGTTTGATCGCACCGCGTTAGGTGATGATCTCAGTTGCTGCCCTTCGGGGCCGGTGTTTGACGGACTGTTTCCTCGGTCTTTCAGGCATATCGCGGCTGAAACGAATATGTTGTCCAAGTCAAGTACACTAACCAGAGTGGTGACGCTGCCTCCTGCACGGACGGCAGCTATCTGCATCGCTCATTGTCCAGACGACAGTCTGGGCGGGTAAAGTATGCTTTTGATGCAGAATAAGAGGGTCAGTTTCTTACCAGCTTCTGATCTTCGCGCGAGGCGCTAGGTCTTGCTTTTTCTGGATCAAATCAAGCGCGAAAAGGGCGTTTGGTGAATGCCTTGGCAGTAAGAGGCGATGAAAGACGTGATACTCTGCGATAAGCCATGGGGAGCTGAGAATAAGCTTTGATCCATGGATTTCTGAATGGGGCAACCCACCTGAT
>NZ_JBIFGB010000018.1:0-2831 GCF_043558145.1 Sulfitobacter sp. 1A10359
GAGAGATACTGTAGTCTAGGAACTTATTAGGTTTGGCGATGACCTACTCTCCCACGTCTTAAGACGCAGTACCATCGGCGCTACGGCACTTAACGGCTGGGTTCGGGATGGGACCAGGTGTTTTGCTCGCGCTATGATCACCAAACCGAATAAATTCCTAGAAACGCTCTGCGCAGGAGAGCGGCGGCGGGAGGCGGGGTATCCGAAGGATGCCCGTTCCCGCTCCGTCTTTATTGGAGCGCAAAGCGTGTTTGTCCAAGTCACGTACGACTGATTGTATGTGTATGCTTTTGATCAGTAAGCAGTCTTGCTTCTACTGGATCAAATCAAGCCTATCGAGCAATTAGTACCAGTCAACTGAACGTATTACTACGCTTACATCTCTGGCCTATCGACGTGGTGGTCTACCACGGCTCTCAGGGATACCTTGTTTTGAGGGGGGCTTCCCGCTTAGATGCCTTCAGCGGTTATCCTGTCCGATCATAGCTACCCAGCACTGCAATTGGCATTACAACTGGTCCACCAGTGGATCGTTCACCCCGGTCCTCTCGTACTAGGGGCAACTCCTCTCAAGTATCCTACACCCACGGAAGATAGGGACCGAACTGTCTCACGACGTTCTAAACCCAGCTCACGTACCTCTTTAAACGGCGAACAGCCGTACCCTTGGGACCTGCTCCAGCCCCAGGATGAGATGAGCCGACATCGAGGTGCCAAACACTGCCGTCGATATGGACTCTTGGGCAGTATCAGCCTGTTATCCCCGGCGTACCTTTTATCCGTTGAGCGATGGCCCTCCCACTTGGGACCACCGGATCACTATGGCCGTCTTTCGACTCTGCTCGACTTGTCAGTCTCGCAGTCAGGCTGGCTTCTGCCATTGCACTCAACGAGCGATTTCCGACCGCTCTGAGCCAACCTTCGCGCGCCTCCGTTACGATTTAGGAGGCGACCGCCCCAGTCAAACTACCCGCCACACAGGGTCCCGGAACCGGATAACGGTCCGCGGTTAGACATCAAGCAGAACAAGGGTGGTATCTCAAGGGAGGCTCCACCGAGACTGGCGTCTCGGTTTCAAAGCCCACCACCTATCCTGCACATGTTCGGCCTAATGCCAGTGTGAAGCTGTAGTAAAGGTGCACGGGGTCTTTCCGTCTAACCGCGGGTAACCGGCATCTTGACCGGTAATTCAATTTCGCTGAGTCTATGTTGGAGACAGCGGGGAAGTCGTTACGCCATTCGTGCAGGTCGGAACTTACCCGACAAGGAATTTCGCTACCTTAGGACCGTTATAGTTACGGCCGCCGTTTACCTGGGCTTCAATTCAGAGCTCTCACTCCTCCTTTTAACCTTCAGGCACCGGGCAGGCGTCAGACCCTATACGTCGTCTTGCGACTTCGCAGAGCCCTGTGTTTTTAATAAACAGTCGCCACCCCCTGGTTTGTGCCCCCAGCCCCTAGTTGCCTAGGAACCGGGCCTCCTTCTCGCGAACTTACGGAGGTATTTTGCCGAGTTCCTTCAACATAGTTCTCTCAAGCGCCTTGGTATTCTCTACCTGTCCACCTGTGTCGGTTTAGGGTACGATCTGATGATGGAGCTATTTCCAGGGACCGCTCAGCAGCCCATCCAATCCGATAAGGATGAACTACCCCTGCGATCCGTCACTTCCATCTGGCCCAGGAATATTAACCTGGTTCCCATCGACTACGCCTTTCGGCCTCGCCTTAGGGGTCGGCTTACCCTGCTCAGATTAGCTTTAAGCAGGAACCCTTGGACTTTCGGCGAGAGTGTCTCTCACACTCTTTGTCGCTACTCATGTCATCATTCTCACTAGTGATCTCTCCACCGGATCGCTCACGCGCCGGCTTCACAGAAAGCTCCTTGTGTCCAATACGTCCCGAGGGACGATAAGGACACATGGAACTATGTCACACTACGCTCTGCTACCATGCAATAAATGCATCCTCGGCTTCGGCTCATGGCTTGAGCCCCGTTACATCTTCGCCGCAAGACAACTTATTTAGACCAGTGAGCTGTTACGCTATCTTTAAAGGATGGCTGCTTCTAAGCCAACCTCCTGGTTGTTTTGGTCGTCTCACCTGCTTTCCCACTTAGCCATGAATTAGGGGCCTTAGCCGGAGGTCAGGGTTGTTTCCCTCTCCACGACGGACGTTAGCATTCGCCGTGTGTCTGCCATCCAGTACTCCTCGGTATTCGGAGTTTGGTTAGGATCAGTAAGCCTGTGGGGCCCCATTACCCATCCAGTGCTCTACCCCCGAGGGTATTCGGATGACGCTCTACCTAAATAGATTTCGCAGAGAACCAGCTATCTCCGAGTTTGATTGGCCTTTCACCCCTAGGCACAGCTCATCCCGATCTTTTTCAACAGATGTGGGTTCGGTCCTCCAATAAGTGTTACCTTATCTTCAACCTGGCCATGCCTAGATCACTCGGTTTCGGGTCTGATCCCACGAACTCGACGCCCTATTAAGACTCGCTTTCGCTGCGCCTACACCTAACGGCTTAAGCTTGCTCGTGAGACCAAGTCGATGACCCATTATACAAAAGGTACGCTGTCACATCGCAAGGATGCTCCAACTGATTGTAGGCGTTCGGTTTCAGGTACTGTTTCACTCCCCTCGTCGGGGTGCTTTTCACCTTTCCCTCACGGTACTGGTTCACTATCGGTCAGTAAGGAGTACTTAGCCTTCGAAGGTGGTCCTCCGATCTTCAGACAGAATTTCACGTGTTCCGCCCTACTTAATACGTCCAATCATGCTTCTTATACGGGACTATCACCCACTTTGGTTGCGCATTCCAACGCATTCTAA
>NZ_JBIFGB010000019.1:0-1993 GCF_043558145.1 Sulfitobacter sp. 1A10359
CATAAACCACGACGCATAACTGAGGGTGGGTCAAATCTCGGTGAAAATACCGGGTCAGTTCTCAGTGACAATCAACATGCCGCAAACACGCAGAACGCGAAGGTTGGACCGTAGTCCGTGTTTACCAAGATACAGCCTTAAGCGGCGCCACCACGGGCCGACCGGGTTATAAAACAATGTTGGCCGCTGTGAGGGCTGGTGAGTTTGATATCGTACTGTTCGAGCATCTTGATCGCTTGGGCCGCGACCTCGAGTTCCTGATGGCCTTTTACAAGGAAGCTCGCCATGCGGATTGCGAGCTGCATCAGCTTCACAGGGGCAAACTGGGTATTTTCGATATCGGTATCCTTGGCACGTTCGCTCAAATTTTCCTGGAAGAGCTGTCCTACAAGACCCGCCGCGGACTCGTTGGTAAGATCAAGGCGGGCAAAAGCGCGGGAGGCCAGTCCTACGGATATCATCCGCGTCGCACCCCTTCGGGAGAGCCCGTGAAAGGCGAGCAAGTCATCAATCCAGATGAAGGCCTGATCGTAGAACGAATCTTTAAGGAATACGCGGCAGGCAAGTCGCCAATCAAAATTGCAACAGACCTCAACGCCGACGGAATCCCCGCCCCACGTGGTCGGGGAAACGGCTCAGGGCACTGGCGCCAAACAACGATCAATGGCAACCGAGAGCGTGGGACCGGGATTCTAAACAACGAACTGTATATAGGACGCCGCGTTTGGAATCGCCTGCGATATTCCAAACACCCTGAGACCGGCAGACGCGTTTCAAAGCTTAACCCATCGGGTGAATGGATTACGCACGTGGACGAAGAGCTACGGATCATTGAGCAAGACCTCTGGGACTCCGTAAAAGCACGACAGACCGCACTGCAGCGTGTTCGCGGCAGCAAGGCCGCATCGGACCGCAATGGCCTATCCGCAGCACAGGGTATGCGTCGGCGCAAGTATCTGCTTTCCGGCCTCTTGTCCTGTGGACGTTGCGGCGGCAATCTCACCATCGCAGGGAGCGGAAAGGGACGGCGCTATTATTGCGCCGACCACAAGGAAAAGGGGGTCGCAGTCTGCACTGGTATCCGAGGCCTAAAAGAACAAGACGCAGCCACCTCTATCCTATCGGGCCTCAAGGCTGGCCTGATGAAAGATGAGGCATATGCTGAGTTTCGTGAGAAGTTCATGGCGCGGATGAAGGCCGGAGAAAAAGAACGCGAGGATATGCTGCGGCTCAAAGATCAAAGCATCCGTAAGCTGGAGGCGCGGCACGCAAACCTTATGAAGGCAGTCGAAGACGGTGACTTCTCAGCGCCTATCGTCGCCCAATTGAACAAGGTCGATACAGAACTGGCGGAAGCGCGTGCCCATCGTGCAGAACTGACACCAGAGCCGATTACTTTGCCCACCGACCTACCCTCGCTCTACCGAGCGCATGTGGCGGACCTCGTGACAACACTTTCGGACGAAGACGTGTCGGGCCGTGCGAGTGAGGAGCTGCACACGCTGATCGATACAGTAGTGGTCGATTGGGACGCGGACAACAAAGTCCACCATCTGGAGCTGCGCGGCAAACTGTTGAACATGCTAAACGCAGTAAGGCCCGCCGGTGAGGCGGGCCTTACTGAAAGCGAAAGTTCGCTAAAGTTGGTTGCGGGAGTAGGATTTGAACCTACGACCTTCAGGTTATGAGCCTGACGAGCTACCGGGCTGCTCCATCCCGCGCCAATGCCCTCCGTTTAGACTTATAGTGCGGGAGCTGCAAGCGCATTCGAACAGAAAAAGGTAATTTTTCTTGAGAATTTCTTCGGCACGCTTAACGTTCGCGCCGCCAAAGTTCGAAGGCCGCCAGAAAGCCCCCTCCAACGCAAAACCGCCGCAGCTTTGCGCTGCGGCGGTTTTGTTATTCTGATCATCGTAGAGAGATACTGTAGTCTAGGAACTTATTAGGTTTGGCGATGACCTACTCTCCCACGTCTTAAGACGCAGTACCATCG